>DASZOW010000770.1:0-5325 GCA_035550615.1 Puia sp. | reverse complement strand
TATGACGACCGCATAGATCCCGTAGGCGCCTGCGTCGGTATGAAGGGAAGCCGCATCCACGGCATTGTCCGGGAGCTCAAGAATGAGAATATCGACGTCATTAACTGGACCAATAACGTCCAGCTGCTTATTCAGCGTGCGCTGACGCCGTCGAGGATTACCAATATGGAGCTGGACAGCGAAAAGATGCATGCGAATGTCTATTTAAAGCCTGACCAGGTTTCACTGGCTATTGGCCGCAAAGGGGTCAATATCAAACTGGCGCAGGAATTGACGGGTTATACCATCGACGTATTCCGGGATAACGAGGGTGAGCCGGAAGAATTCGATATCGATCTCGAAGAATTCAGCGACGAGATCGAAACATGGGTCATCGATGAGCTTAAACGCATCGGTTGCGATACGGCACGGAGTGTGCTGGATCTTACGCCTGAGGAGTTGGAAAGAAGGACCGACCTGGAACGGGAGACCATCGATGACGTCAGGAGAGTGCTGAAAGAAGAGTTTGAAAAAGGATAATTAGGGTTAAGAGAGTTTATATATGGCAGAAACAACCACATTACGCCTGATGGCTGCAGCCAAGGAATTCAACATCGGGAAAGATACCCTGGTGGATTTTTTGGTGAGCAAGGGATTCAACAAAGACGATTTGAAGCCGACGTCCAAGCTGACGGAGGACATGTATCGTTCTTTGCAGCAGGAATTCAACAGCGATAAGGTCGCCAAGATCAAGAGCGACCAGATCGACCTGCCCAAGGGCAGCCTGGAGGCAAAAAAGAAAAAAGAAGAAGAGACGCAGCAGCAGGTGCAGTCGCCTTTTAAGAAGGATCTCCCCCCTGTTGTGAAGAAGCAGCCGGCGAAAGAAGAAGCGCCGCCGCCCGTGGTAGAGGAAGCGCCTGCGCCGACCCCGCCGCCAGTGGCGGAGCCTGTCCGGGAAGAGCCGGAGGTAGTAAAGATCGGCGCCCCCGAGCTGGAAGGGCCGAAGATCGTGAGCAAGATCGATCTCTCCGCTATAGACTCTTCGACCAGGCCTAAAAAGGGTCCGAAGAAAGAAGAGGCGCCTGCCGAGGTCGCACAGGAGGAGCCGGAGATCGCCGAGCCGGCCCCCCAGCCGCAGAGCCCCGTTTCCGGACCTGTGGCAAGTGAAGAGCCCCCGGTAGTCGAAACAGAAGAGTCCGCCGTTACAGCAGAAGAGCGGACTGGAGTCGCAGGCGCCATAGCGGAAGAGCCGGCTGGCCAGGACCAGGAAGTACCGCCCGTGATCGAGAATATCAGGGCCGAGAAGCTGGAGGGACCGAAGATCCTCGGGAAGATCGATCTGCCCGCGAACAGCGATACCAGGCCGAAACAGCCCGCCGAAGAAAAACGGAAACGGAAACGTATCCCCATAGAGAAGAAGGACCATGGCGGCAGTCAGGGTGGCGGAAGACCGGGACAACATCCCGGCCAGCATGGCGGCGGTCAGTTCGGCGGCCAGCAGGGTGGTGGCCATCAGCGTCAGCCTGGTCATCAGCGTCCCCCGCTGCAGCGCAATACGGATCGCCGTGGACCGGGCGGCGCCGGACAGGGTCATGGTGGCGGTAATCGCCGGAACGATCCCAGACATGCCCCGCGCGAAGCCAAAGAGATCGATAAGAAAGAGATCCAGGAAAAGATCAGACAGACCCAGGCCAAATTAGCCGGAGCCGGCGGCCGGGGGAAAAGTCTGAAAGCAAAATATCGCCGCGCTAAACGCGAAGAAATGGCCGAACAGGCCGGTGGAGACGAGATGCTGGACAGCCGGCTCCAGGTCACGGAGTTCATCAGCGTCAGCGAACTGGCCAACCTGATGGACGTGAGCTATGCCGACGTCATCGGCAAGTGTATGAGCCTTGGCATGATGGTGTCGATCAATCAGCGGCTCGAAGCCGATGTCATCGAGCTGGTAGCTGGCGAATTCGGTTATACTGTCGAGTTCATCGGCATCGATGACGCCGCCGAGATGGAGGAAGAGGAAGAAGTGGACGATCCCGAGGATATGCTGCCACGCTCTCCGGTGGTGACTATCATGGGCCACGTCGACCATGGTAAGACCTCGTTGCTCGACTATATCCGCAGCGCCAATGTGGTAGCCGGCGAAGCCGGGGGTATCACCCAGCACATCGGGGCCTACCAGGTGACTACCGCTACGGGCAAGAAGATCACTTTCCTGGATACGCCCGGTCACGAAGCGTTCACGGCCATGCGCGCCCGCGGCGCCAAGGCTGCGGATGTGGCGGTTATCGTAGTCGCTGCCGACGATGCCGTGATGCCGCAGACCAAGGAGGCGATCTCTCATGCACAGGCCGCCGGACTGCCCATGGTCTTTGCCATAAACAAGATCGATAAGGACGGCGCCAACCCCGAGAAGATCAAGGAACAGCTCGCGAATATGAACCTGCTGGTGGAAGACTGGGGCGGTAAATATCAGTCCCAGGAAATTTCCGCAAAGAAGGGACTTAACGTAGATCTCCTGCTCGAAAAGATCCTGCTGGAAGCGGAACTGCTCGATCTGAAGGCCAATGCCGACAGAGAAGCTTCGGGTAGTGTCATCGAAGCCTCGTTGGATAAAGGCCGCGGCTATGTCGCCACTGTACTCGTACAAAACGGGACGTTCCATATCGGCGACCTGGTAGTATCCGGTCAATATTATGGCCGCGTGAAAGCCATGTTCAACGAGCGGAACAAACGTGTCGACGACGCACCGCCTTCGACACCCGTCCTTTTACTCGGCCTCAACGGCGCTCCCCAGGCCGGTGAGAAGTTCAAAGTCTATGAGGACGAGAGCGAGGCAAAAGAAGTGGCGAACAAACGTGCGCAGATCCTGCGGGAACAAGGGATCCGCACCAAGAAACATATCACTTTGGATGAGATCGGCCGTCGCCTTGCACTGGGCAATTTCAAGGAATTGAACCTGATCATAAAAGGCGATGTGGACGGCTCCGTAGAGGCGTTGAGCGACTCCTTGCAGAAACTGTCTACGGAAGAGATCGCAGTACGCGTCGTCCACAAAGCCGTGGGCGCTATCACCGAGAGCGATGTCCTGCTGGCTACGGCTTCCGACGCCGTTATCGTAGGCTTCAACGTCCGGCCCTCCTCGCAGGCTTCCCGTCTGGCGGAGAACGAAGGCGTGGAGATCAAGACCTACTCGATCATCTACAATGCCATCGAAGAGGTCAAGAGCGCCATGGAAGGGATGCTCGAACCCAAGATACAGGAGAAAGTGGTGGCCAATGTGGAAGTACGCAACGTCTTCAAATTCGACAAAGCGACCGTCGCAGGTTGTTATGTGCTCGATGGGAAGATCTTCCGCAATTCCAAGGTCAGGCTCGTACGAGACGGTATCGTGATCTATCCTACCGGCGAAGGCGCCACAGCCGAGCTGGCTTCGCTGAAGCGGTTCAAGGACGACGTCAAAGAGGTTCCCAGCTCCATGGAATGCGGTCTGACGATCAAGAACTACAATGACATCCGCGTAGGCGATATCGTAGAAGCATACGAAGAAGAAGAAGTCAAGCGCACACTCTAATTATTTGTTAAATACCCCCCTTTGGGGGTATTTAGCATTTTTATACAATATATTTTTGGCTAATGAAATACCTCGTTTTGCCCGTTCTGCTTCTTATGGCGGGCTCATCTTTCGCCCAAAAGGTCATTGCCGATAAAATTGCCGGTATTGTAGGCGATAAGATCATTCTTAAATCCGAACTTGCGACGGCGATTGCCGATATGCAGCGGAATAACAATGGTCAGGAGGTCAAAGGCGTGGACGAATGTACTATCCTCGACAATATGCTGATCCAAAAGGCGCTGGTATTGCAGGCGGAAAAAGATTCGCTGCCCGTGAGCGATGAGGAAGTGGAAGCCGAGGTAGATCAGCGCATTCGTTATTTCATCAATCTTTACGGTGGTAAGGACGCATTCGAGCAGATCGCACAGCGTACGGTTTACCAGGCCAAGATGGATTTTATGCAGCCCATCCGGGAACAACGTCTGGCCGAGGCCATGCGGAAAAAGATCGTCCAGGATATCACGGTCACTCCCACTGAAGTCAAAGAATTTTTTGACAAGATACCCGAAAAACAACGCATCTTTTATGAGTCCGAAATGCAGCTGAGCCAGATCGTGCTGTATCCGAAGGCAAGCCACGATATCGAAAAGCTGGCCATAGACGAGCTCAACGAATATAAACAGCAGGTGGAATCGGGCTCGCGTAAATTCGAGCTGCTGGCCCAGCTATATTCCGATGATCCCGGCACCAAGGATAAAGGCGGCGCCCTGGAACTGAACCGCAACGATAGCAAGATGTGGGACCCCACATTCTTCTCCACTGCTTTCCGGCTCAAGGAAGGGCAGATCTCTCCCGTGATCAAGAGTAAATACGGTTATCACATCATCCAGATGGTCAGCCGTAATGGCGACGACGTACTGGTAAGACATATTCTGAAGATCCCGCAGATCACCCAGACGGAAGTAGACGAGACCACTACCAAGCTCGATTCTATCCGCAAGGATATTCTAAGCGGTAATATTGATTTCGGTCAGGCCGTGGTGAAATACAGCGAGGATGAAAATGCCAAAAGCACAGCCGGCCAGGTCATGGGCCGGAATGGAACGACCTTTCTGACGATCCCCGATCTGGACAAGGATATGGTGTTGCTGCTGAAAAATGATAGCCTGAAACCCGGACAGATCTCCAAGCCCGAACCCTTCACCGATGAGCGCGGCAAGAAAGGCGTGCGGATCGTGAAACTGATATCCAGATCGGAGCCACATAGAGAGAACCTTCGCGACGACTATGACCGGATCGCCCAGCGTGCCCTGGATCAGAAACGGTCGACCGTGCTCGAAAAATGGTTTATGGCCAAGATTCCCACCTTTTATATCATGATAGACCCTGAGTATCAGAACTGTGCAAATCTTGCAAAATGGCAGGTGTCGTCATCGACTGCAGGTAACTAATTTACAGATAAACCCTTATTGGTCTCGAAATAACATATTATTTTGTAGCGCATACATGCTTCTTTAGTAATTTGATAGCGCAAGCGGTCAGGTAATGATCCTACCGGAAATCTATATGTATGCTAAGTAGCGCCCCCAAATCCGTGCCTACGACCAAGCAATTTAGACAACCTTATTTTATGGATATCGCCTCCGATGGAGCCGTTTTATCCACTTGTCATCGCTTTGCCGCACTATTAAAGAGAAGGAATATCCAATATTTTCTGGGGCGCAATGTTTTGGAGGTCCTTTCCGATGTTGGGAAGATCAATACCGCTCTTTCCCCGGTTTTCTTCCGCCAGCCAT
>DASZOW010000769.1:0-7288 GCA_035550615.1 Puia sp. | reverse complement strand
TAACGGGAGTCTATATGCGATACCGGCCGGCTGACGCAGTGGTGAAGATGTTGTTCGACAAGGGGAAAGGATATTTTGTAAAGCTGGGGCATGGCCGGGGCGCCTGTCCGGAGATCTATTCGGCGGGGAGGCATTTCCTGTTGTCGGCGGGCGGGGCAGGCCGGGGGCACAGGAGCCTGATCGTAGCGCGTCCTATTACACTGTTCCTTGACGATACGGCATCCCGTCTTGGGGATGTCATTCATTTGGCGGGACCGGGGAGTGATTTTATGAAGTGGAACAACACCGGCGTGTACAGGAATTTTGCGTGTGCGGCGGGGCCGGTGTCGGTGCCGCGGGCGTTCATCCCGGTGGCCGTGAGGGGGAATTGGTCCGTGTATGCGGAGAAGGACAGCGTATCGGTGGCTGTCTATTCAACGCCTGATCTGGGATTGGTGGCGGTGTTCGAGAGGCGCGGGTGGGAAGGGTTGCTGGAGGAAATACGACGGTCCAATCCCGACGAGGGCAGGCTATCGGATCATTTTCAATTCCCGGGTGGGGAGATGATTGGCTATGATGTGGATGCATCGCCGGAGAAATGGGTTATCGCGACGGTGGATGGCAAAGAATTGGACCGGGATTTCGACGGATGGCCGCTGATGGATGGCGACATTGGCAGAGAGAAATAAGAGGGGCGGCCGGCGGCCGCCCCTTGTTGTATCAGAGCGTTCTTATCCTGATGCTTCGATAGGAGACTTCGTTACCGTGGTCCTGCAGGAGCAGGAGTCCTTCCTTCCACAATCCGAAATTATTCCATTTCTTGTATTTGCTGATCTCCACGAGATGTTTGAATGCATCGGAGCCGCGCTCGTATTCCAGCATTTTGTAACCGTTGAGCCAGTGTTCGACATGGTTGTTTGGATAGACGATGATGCGTCCGTGGTTCCACTGGCCAATGGGCTTGAATGCGGCCCTGATGTTCTTACGGGGTATCATGTCGTAGAGGGAGGATTCGGTCCTGTCGCCGTCGCGGCCGAGCTTGGCATCCGGGTGGAGGGAGTCGTCGAGCACCTGGTATTCGAGGCCAATGGCGGATTTACCTTTGGTGTCGTAGGATTCCTTTACGAAATATTTCACGCCGCTGTTGGCGCCGGGGGTGAGGCGGAAGTCGAACTGGAGGTCGAAGGCATGGTATTCTTTTTCGGTGACGATGTCGCCGCCCTTGCCTTCCTCCTGGCCATTGGAGGATTCGACGGTGAGGACGCCATCGGTGATATGCCAGCCTTTGGCGGGGAAGGTCTTTTGGTTGACTCCTCTCCAGCCGCTGGTGGTCTTACCGTCCCAGAGGAGCTTTACGCCGTTGAATTTTTCCTGTGCGGAAAGTGTATTGGGGATAAGGTTGGCGCCGAAGATAGGAGCAAGAGGGCTGGCTTTCAACCGGCCTGTCTGTATGCGGATATTCTTAAAATGTATGCTGGTCCCGGCGGGCACGTCTTTGGATATCTGGTGTACCTGCAATGCGATAAAGCCTTTGGGGGTCATGTTATCGGAGAGGCTGGCGGCGGGGATGCCGTTGACCCAGGTGCGGATGTCGTTGCCGATGCATTCGATGCGGAACTTATTCCATTCGCCCGATTTGTAAGCCTTTTGGGCCGGCGGGTTGTAGGTGAGAGGGTAGAGCCATCCGCGCCGCGCTTCGTCATAGATGCCGCCTGTCCAGGCCCTTTCGGACGGGTCTATTTCCACCTGGTAGCCATGAACACGTCCGTTGTTGTATTCTTTGGTGCTCTCGCTCCTCACCTGTACGCCGGAGTTCATGGGGCCGTCCAGCTTGAATTCCAGCTCGAGTATGAAGTCGCCGTAAACGGCATCGGTGACGAGAAAGGAATTGGGGGTGTTCGCGACGGTGGTACCGATGATCTCTCCATTCGCTACGGAATATTTTGCGGCGCCGTTGAGCTGGTGCCAGCCGGTGAGGTCTTTTCCATTGAAAAGGTCCACCCATTTTTGTGCATGCGCATCCGCTGCTGTGCCCAGTGCAAGTGTCGCGGTCAGTGCAAGCGGCGCGGTCAATCGTTGAAAGAACATGTTGAATAATTTTCTTTAAAAGTACTTATGGCAGCGGTCTTTGGACGTTGTTTCTACGGAAACGTTTCCGTAGAAAGGATGAGGAGGATGTCCCGAAATCTACTAATTTGGAGGATACTTTCAAGGTGAACCTTGTCCCCCGTTCAACATACTAACGTTGATACACAACGTTGCTAATCCATGAAATGCTGCGTCCCCGTCATAGGGGTCGATCATTTTAAAAAATCAGTTCACCTATGCCATATGACCGGAACAGGCGGAGCTTCCTGAAAACTTCCGCGGGCCTGCTGGCCTCTTCCCTGATGGGGGGACAATTCCTTATTTATCCGGAGGACCCGGTGGAGAAGCGGTATGCGTTCCGGCCTTACCGTCCTGGCAAGGGACCGGCCTCTGTCGTCTGCGTCACGCCTGACGACGGATATTACCTGCATACATTTTTCGACATATGTCCGTGGAGCGTCAGCGGAAGATATTTCGCGGTGACGAAGCTGCCTTATCAAAAGAAGAAGCCGTTGTGGGGGGATGTGGCGGAGGTATGCGTGATAGACCTGCAAAAGCAGACGATCCGGACGGTGTACCGGACGAAGGCATGGGGGTTCCAGCTGGGCGCGCATCTTCAATGGAGCCATGAAAGCGACAGGTACTTATATACCAATGATATCATCGGGGGCAAGGCGGTCTGTGTACGGGTGGACCTCAAGGACAACAGTGCGCGTGCTTATGCGGGGGCGATGTATGATCTGGCCCCGGATGACGGATGTGTGATCAGTCCGAACCTGCTGAACATGAATATGACGCAATATGGTTATGGCGTGCCGGATCCTCCGGCGGGGCGTCCTGTCCCTTTTACGGCGGAAGACATGCCGCGGGAGGGGTTGTGGAAGACGGACCTGTCGACGAACGAGCGCAGTCTGCTGGCGTCCTTCCCCCGAATGGCAGAGGCGGCAGATGGAGAGGACAGGGAGTTCTATGGGAGGGCGGTGCTGTATCTTTTCCATTCGCAGTTCAACCGGCAGCAGACGCGTATCCTGCAGGTGTTGCGGGGACAGGTGAACGATAAGGGGCGGAATGCGAGCCTGTTCACGATGGATGTGAACGGCGGACATATCAGGCAGTGTCTTACGCGGAAGAAGTGGAATTATAAGGGTAGGCGGGGCGGTTCGGGCAATCATCCGAACTGGCATCCGGACGGAGAGCATATCGTCATGAACTGCATCCCGCGGTGGCTGGGATATGAGGATATGTTGTTCTGCCAGTTCCGTTGGGATGGCGGCGACTTTAAGATATTGAGCGAGCGGCATCCGGGCAGCGGTCATCCGAGCATCGGGCCGGACGGCAGGTATCTGCTGGCGGATGCGTACCCGAAGCAGGGCTATATCGTGGGTGCGGATGGGGAGATCCCTATCCGGCTGCTGGATCTGCGGCATGATCAGGAGCGGGTGATCTGTACGATGGCCAACGATGTGGGCGGCGGGGGGAAACAGTACCTGGAAGAGAATGAAGCGGTGGGAGGGAGCCAGTATAAGCTGGACCCTCATCCTGTCTGGCACCGGAACGGCAGGCAGGTGGCGTTCAACGGGGCGCCGGAGGGAAGGCGGCAGGTGTATATCGCGGACCTGTCATCCATGTTATAAGACTAAAACTAACGAGTATGATCATACGATGTATCTGGCTGGCTATGCTGCTGATGGTAAAGGGGGATATTACCCCGCCGGTAGCCGACCCGGCCGGCCCGGGGGGCGTTCGTGGGCCGGAGAAGGGGGCGCTGCTTTATCACAATGCTTTTGCTTCGGAGGGGGACGTAAAGGGCTGGGTGATGGAGGGACCGGGGAAGCTGCGTTTCAAAGAGGGGTGGATGGAGATGTATTCACCGGACAGGCAATGGGACCATGTATTCTGGTGTCCGAAGGATTTCCCGGAGAGCTTTATTGCGGAGTGGACGCTGCAGAACCTGGATACGAGCCAGGGGCTTGTCATCGTCTTTTTCGCGGCGAAGGGGAGCGGGGGCAGGGATATTTTCGATGCGGGGATGCCGAAGCGGGACGGTACGTTCAAGTATTACAACAAGGGGGAGATCGGGTGTTATCATATCTCCTATTATTCCAATAATCCCAAGCAGCCGGACAGGGGAGATTCGCATCTGCGCAAGGACCCGATGAATGTCATATTGCAGACGGGGGAGGCAGGTGTCGCCACCCGATCGACGGAGGTGCACCGGGCGAGGCTGGTAAAGGATGGTCCGCATATCGTCATGTATATGGACGACCGGAAGATCATCGATGTAACGGATGACGGGAAGCAGTATGGCCCTGCGTATGGAGGGGGCAAGATCGGATTCCGGCAGATGCGCTGGACGGATTTCAGGTACCGGGACTTCAGCGTGTGGGCGTTAAAGAAGCCCTTATAATGTATCAACCATATGAATATGAAACGTATACTAATTTTTGCGGGGGCGGCCTTGCTGTTCTTCCTGTTCTTTTCGGGCGTACGGCCGAAGGCAAAGCACCCCAATTTTATTTTTATCCTTACGGATGACCAGGGGTGGACCTGTGTGTCGGAGATGATGGATGACAGGTATCCCCAGTCGAAGAGCGACTACTATGAAACGCCGAATATCGACAGGTTGGGCGATGCGGGGATGCGATTCACCAACGGCTATGCACCGGATGCATTGTGTACGCCGTCCCGCAGGAGCATCCAGTTCGGACAGACGGACATACATACGGGCAATATACGATTTGAAGAGCGGTATGATCCGAAGGTGAAGGAATGGCTGACGATACCGAAGCTGCTGAAGTCGATAGATCCGGCTTACCGGACGGCTCACTATGGGAAATGGGATCTGCGGGCGGGTTTTTTCCCGGAGGAGCTGGGGTATGATGAGAGCGATGGCAATACGGGCAATTCCAACGGGGATGTGATGACGGACAAGAAGACGAAGTTCACGGAGACGTATGTCAACAATGACCCGAAGCGAACGCATACGCTGACGGCGCGGGCGTTGAATTTCATGCAGCGGCAGGCGAAGGCGGGGAACCCTTTTTATCTGCAGGTGTCTTTTTACGCCACGCATGTAGATATCGAGACGACGAAGAGGCGGTATGAGAAATATCTTAAGAAGACGCCGGGGCAGATACATGGAGATGCGGGCTGGGCGGGGATGTTGGGAGACCTGGACGAGGGCATCGGAAAAATTACGGATATGGTGGATAAGCTGGGTATCGGGGATGATACCTATATCATCCTTATGTCGGACAACGGGTCGGTAGAGTTCCTTCCTCCTGTGAGCAACCGGCTGGATCCTCCTGCGAGCTTCAGCAAGCGGATGCGCAACTATCCGTTGCGCGGGGGTAAATGGGACTTGTATGAAGGGGGGATACGGGTGCCGATGATCATCAAGGGGCCGGGCATCGGGAGTCATGTGTATTGTCATGTGCCTGTGACGGGGTATGATATCCTGCCTACGATCAGCGATCTGGCGGGGAATACCCATGTGTTGCCGGCGTACCTGGATGGGGCGAGCATACGTCCTTTGTTCAACGATCCGGGCAAGGGCCGGGTAAGGCGGCCGGAGGAGGCGTTGTATTTCCACCGATATGCCGGCGGATATCCTCATTCGGCCATTATTGACGGCGATTACAAGCTGATCAAGTTCTGGAAGACGGGCAAGGAGGAGCTTTACGATCTCAGCAAGGATGTGGGCGAGGTGCATGATCTGGCCGCGGAGCAGCCGGCGAAGCTGAAGGAGCTGGATGCGAAGCTGATGAATTATTTAACCAGGGTGCATGCGGAGATATTGGATCCCAGTCTGCCGCAGGGCAAGAAAAAGAAAAACAAAGACGATGACGACGATGAAGATTAAGCTGAATAGTATATGGGCCTGTGCTTTCCTCTGGCTGTGTTTTCCCTGCGAGCTGACTGCCCAGCAAGTGGTGCATCCTCAATTCAGGAAGTGGCCTTCTCCGGGCATGGATCGTGTGGTGACGACTGTCTGTCCTGTGCTGGCGTGGCCGGCGGTGAAGAAGTCGTCGGGGACATATGATGTGCGCCTGTCGCAGGACAGCGTTTTTGCGAACGGGCCGGTGCTGGGGGATGCGGGCATTCCCTGGACGGTGTATCTCCCTCACCGGCGGCTGGCCGCGGGGCGATGGTACTGGCAGTATCGAGTGTCGGGCGGGGCGTGGTCGGTGGTGGAAAGATTCCGTGTGGCGGCGGATGCGGCCGTGGATGTCGCGCCGCCGGTGGAGCGGTTCTGGTCGGGCATCCCTTCGGGTCATCCACGGGTATTGGTCGACGATAGGAAGGAGTTTGCTTCGGCGGTGAGAGGGACGGCGGATGCGGCGGCGATCCTGCGGCAGGCGCAATCTCTGGTGGGCAGTGCGAGGCCGGAGGAGAAGGAGGGGGTGAGCACGAAGGAGGGCAGTAACGGGGACGAGCGCAGGAAACTGGCGTTGGTGGCCAGCGAGCATGCCAGCAACAGGGCGTTCTATGGCATGGATGCGTTCTGCAAGGCCTGGGTAGTCAGTGGAGAGGAGAAGTATGCGGCAAAGGCGATGGAGTGGGGGATGGCGGTAGCGGGCTGGGACCCCGATGGGGTGAGCCATGCCAATGATTTCGGGGATGCGCGCTGCATGGTTGGAATGGCGCTGGTGTTCGATACTTTCCATGACCGGCTGACGGCGGAGCAACGGGCTGTCCTGTTGCGGGCGATAACGGCGCGGGCGGGGAGGTTTTACCGGGAGTGGATCAATAATATCGACGCGAAGGTGTTGTCGAACCATGTGTGGCAGTATATCCTGTATTATTTCTTTCAAACGGCGATAGGGGTATATGGCGAGGAGCCGGAGGCGGGGCAGTGGCTGCGGTATGCCTATGAGCTGTGGCTGGCGAGGGCTCCGGTGCTGGGGGGAGGGGATGGCGGCTGGCAGGAGGGGACGAGCTATTTCCGGATAAATATGGAAACATTGTTGGGTATACCGATGTATATCCGTCAGTATACGGGTTTCGATTTTTTAAAGGGCAATGTCTGGTATGAACGAAATCCTTACTGGATGGCGTATTCTTTCCCGGCGGGATCCTGGTCGGATGGGTTTGGGGATGATGTGGAGAAGCATAGTTCGCCGGGCCCCGATTATCTTGCTTATGCGGATGCGTTGAGCAGGCTGACGGGCAGCCGGATGGCTGCCTGGTATGCGGACAGGATCGAGCGGGTGGAGCATTT
>DASZOW010000768.1:0-13551 GCA_035550615.1 Puia sp. | reverse complement strand
GCGGCGAAGACCAGGATTATACCATCAACTACAACACCGCCGAAATAACGTTTACCCCCAACCGGCTGATCAGCCAGGATGCCCGTATCCAGGTAGAGTTCGAATATGCCGACCGGAACTATCTGAACGTAAACCTGTATGCATATAACGAGACCAATATCGACAACAAGCTGAAGCTGAAGCTCGGCGTGTTCAGCAACAGCGATGCCCGCAACAGCCCGATAAACCAAACGTTGACGCCCGAGCAGGATAAGTTCCTGGCGAAGCTGGGGGATAGCATCCAGCATGCTTTCTATCCGGTGGCCAATATCGACACCTTTGCGGCCGGCAAGATACTCTATAAGCGAATCGATACGACCTACAAGAATGCCGCCGGCGTGCTGGTGCATGACTCCGCGTATGTGTTTTCGACGGACGCGACGCAGACCTTGTACAGCCTATCTTTTGCGAACGTGGGGCAGGGCTATGGCAACTATGTCCCCAACCTCAACGGCATCAACGGACAGGTATACGACTGGGTAGCGCCGGTGAACGGTGTCATGCAAGGCTCTTACGCCGCGGCGGAGTTCCTGGTGACCCCAAAGACGCAACAGATCTTCAGCGTCGGGGCGGAGTATACCGTGGACAAGCATACGACCGTGAGCGCGGAGCTGGCGAAGAGCCATTATGACGTCAATACCCTCAGCACGATCGGGAAAAAACAGGACGATGGGTATGCCACCAAATTCTCCTTTAAGAACGTGGAGCCGTTGGGCCGGGCGGCCAGGGGGCTACAGCTCACGAGCACTGCGGGTTTCGAGTTCGTACAAAAGAACTTTCAGCCGCTGGAGGTTCTGCGGGCGCCTGAGTTTACCCGGGACTGGGGCCTTTCCCTTACCGTGAACCCGGCAACCGAAAAGATCTACAATGCCAGTCTGCAGCTGAGCGATAAAAAGCTCAATTCCGTGCGATATGAAATAGCCCGGTATGACCGGGGAGACGGCTTCTCCGGCATGCAGCATAATCTGACCAACCGGGCGACGCTGCTGGGATGGCGGATCGCGGACCAGATCAGCCTGACGACCTATGACAGCAGCCATCGGTTTAGCGGCTTTTATTTACGGCCATCGGTAGACATATCGCGAAAGCTGAGCTTTCTCGGGAATTATGTCATCGGCAGCACCTATTCGCTGGAGCAGAACGAGAACAAGGACAAGACAGCCGATACGCTGGCCAGAACGAGCTATTCCTTCCATACCTGGGAGGTGTATCTGAAGTCGCCGGAAGACCTCAAGAACAAATGGGGGATGAGCTTCAAGACGCGGACCAACAGCTATCCCAACGCCGCCAACCTGAAGATGGGCGACCGGAGCAGGACCCTGAACATCTTCGCCGACTTTTTGAAGAATGCCCATCACCAGTTCCATATCAACGCCAGCTATCGCGAGATGACGATCGAGGACAGCCTGCTTGCCTCGAAAACGGTCGACAGCACCACGGCGGCGGCCCGGGGAGATAAGACCCTGCTGGCGCGGGTGGAATATATCGTCAACGGATGGAAGGGGCTGTTACGCGGCAACCTGTTGTACGAGATCGGTTCGGGGCAGCAGCAGAAGCTCAGCTATACGTATCTGCAAGTCCCGGCAGGTACGGGTCAGTATGCGTGGATCGATTACAATAACGACGGTATCCAGCAGCTAAGCGAGTTCGTTCCCGCGCAATTCCAGGACCAGGCGCAGTATATCCGGGTGTATACGCCAACCGATCAGTATATCAAGGCCAACTACAATACCCTGAACTATAGCGTGTCGATCAATCCCCGGGTGCTGGTGACACCCAAGAGCCGCGGGTTTGCCCGGGTCCTCGGGAAACTGACCTATCAGAGCTCGTTGCAGCTGAACCAGAAGCAGCAGGCGGCGGGGCTTATCGAATACAATCCTTTTAAGGCGCCTTTCGGCGATACCACGTTGATCACGCGAACGATGATCCTGGTGAACACCCTTTCCGTGAATCGCAGCGATCCGCATTGGGGTTTCGATCTGAGCAACACCCAAAACGGCGGCAAGAGCCTGTTGACATACGGTTATGAAACGCATCAGACAAACGAGTGGTCGCTGCGGGCGCGGATCAATCTCAACAAAGCGATCGCGCTGACGGGGATATTCCGCGAAGGCATCAATAAGCTGAACAATTCCAGTTCCAATTTCGACAGCAGCAATTATAATCTGAACCAGTTTTCCATAGATCCCGGGTTCACCTATACCAAGGGGTCGAATTTCCGGGTGGGGCTGGATTTCAAGCTCGCCGGCAAGCAGAACGCGCAGCAGTGGGGCGGGCAGCGGTATACGTCGCAGGCGTTCAGCTCCGATTTCAAATACAATATCCTGCAGAGTGCGTCCATCCAGGGTAAGTTCACGATGAACTCCATAGTGTATACCGCGGCCAAGAACGGGTCGGCCAGTACGACGAGCCCTGTGAGCTATACCATACTGGAGGGGTTGTTGCCGGGGAAGAACTATCTATGGAATCTCGATTTCACCAAACGGCTGGGCAGCAGCCTCGAGCTGAGCCTGCAGTATGAGGGGCGGAAGGCCGGCGCTATGGGTATCGTGCATACCGGCAGGGCGGCGCTGAGGGCGTTGCTCTGATGCGGGCGGACGGTCATCGCGCGGCCTACGGTCGACACAGGCTCGTCGGGAGGCGAGGAAATAAAAAACCCCCGGATGTTATCCGGGGGCGATATAGTGTGCGATCAACGACTAACCAAAGATGCCGCCTTTCTTCAGTTCGCGGGTGCCTTCGCCGATCTTGAATCCATTGTGATAGATCTCGATCTTGTAGTTACCCTTTTGGAATTCGCTGTTCTGTTTCCAGGCGAACTGTACGGATTTGGATTTGCCGGCTTCGAAGTCTACAGGGACTTTGGCGGTGTAAACCTTGTCGCCTTCGTCACGGGTAGTGAAGGTGCCGGAACCCAGTGCGGGAACGGAGATGGGCTTGCCGTCGGGACCGGTGATGCAGACATAAACGTCGGTCTGGCCGGTTTGTGCGATACGGTTAGCTACGTCGAACCCGATCACCAGCTTGTTCACACGACGGGCGGTAGTGGTTTCTTTGTCTTTGCCGTCCTTCTTCTCGTGCATAGGAGTGATGCTGATATTCGAGGCATTGAGCGTGGAAGCGATGTCTACTTTCTTGCTCAGGTCTGCATTAGTTGCCGTGGAGGTTTGCAGGTCGTTGGTCAGCTTTTCTTTGTCCTGGGTCAGCTGTTGTTTGTCGGTGGTCAGCTGCTGGTTGTCCTGGGTGAGCTGAGCTACCTGTTGTTCAAGGCTGCTTACCTTGTCATTGAGTTCCTTGATGAGGTCTTGGGCTTTCCTCTTTTCGGCTTCGGTGAGGTGGTTCTTGCTGAGCAGGCCGCGGATCTGCTTCTTGAGGTTAGCGACCTGGCCGTCTCTTTCGTTGACGGTAGCGGTCAGCTTATTGTTGGTGCCCGTGAGAGAGTCCAGGCGGACGAGTGCGTCGTCGAAGTTCTTCTGCAGCTGTCCTTTTTCGTCGGTGACTTTCGAGATCTGGGCCTGCTGCTGGGTTTGGACCTGTTCCTGTTTGTTGTTATTCCAGAGCAAATAGCCCCAGGTTCCGAGGAAACCTGCAGCCAGTAAGCCGATGACTAAATTTTTGTAGTCTTTCCTCGGGGGTTGACTCTGCGGTGATGCTGAGGGATAGTTGGTTGTAGTACTCATAGCTTATGCTTTTTCAAAAGTTAAGAATGTATGTTTATCATCCGAATCACCGAGAGCAAGCTCTACGGTTTCATCCGGTGTTAGTCTAAAACCGTGCCAAACTCAATTTTATTGTGTTCCATACCTGATTCCTAAAGATTTATGTAATATTGCCTCATTAAAAATGATGAGCATGGCGGTAGACAAAATCCTCAACGATTGGAAGAAAGCAAAATTCAAACCGGTATACTGGCTTGAGGGGGAGGAGGAATATTACATAGACGTCCTGGTCAATTATGCCGAGCGCAAGATCCTGACGGAGGCCGAAGCCGGTTTCAATTTAACGGTTTTTTATGGCAAGGATGCAGATTGGACGGCGGTGATCAATGCCTGCAGGCGTTATCCCATGTTTGCCGAGCGGCAGGTCGTGATCCTTAAAGAAGCGCAGCAGATGCGGGATATCGATAAGCTGGAGGCCTATATCGACAAGCCTTTGACGTCGACGGTGCTGGTGGTGGCTTATAAGGAAAAGAAGGTCGATGGCCGCAGCAAGCTGGCAAAGCTCTTAAAAGAAAAGGCGGAGCTTTTTACGACAAAAAAGCTTTATGATAACCAGCTGCCGGACTGGACGAGCGAGCTGGTGCGCGGCAAGGGATATGAGATCACGCAGAAGGCTTTGTTGTTGCTGGTGGATCATATCGGCAATGATCTGAGCCGGATCAATAACGAGGTCGACAAGCTGCTGGTCAACCTGGGCGGCAGCCAGCGTATTACCGAAGACGATATAGAGAAATATGTCGGCGTCAGCAAAGAGTACAACGTGTTCGAGCTCCAGGATGCGTTTGCCAAGAAGGACAAGGTCAAGGCGATCCGCATTATTCAATATTTTGAAGGAAATCCGAAGGCGGGGCCCATCCAGCTGATCCTGCCTTCCATTTATAATTTCTTCAGCAAGGTCTATATGATCTTCGGCCAGCCGGCGCGTGATGAAAAGGGGGTGGCGGCGGCTATCGGCGTCAATCCGTTCTTTGTCAAGGATTATCTGGCAGCGGTGCGGAACTACAACTACGAGGGGATCGAGCAGGGGATATTGCTGCTGCATACCTACAATCTGAAGAGTGTGGGGGTCGGCAGCGCCGGTACGGAGGATGCTTCGTTATTAAAAGAGCTGGTCGTTAAGATCATGGGTTAAGAGCCGCCGGCCGATCAAGCGTTGGGCGCCAGGGCCGCCAGCGAATCCAGCTTGTCCTGCGCCAGGGCGTCCTTGAGCTCTTCGAGGCTATCGAACTTCAGTTCCGGCCGCAGGTGCTTTACGACGAATACCCGCAGCTCCCGTCCATAGATGTCTTCGTCGAAGTCAAAAAGATTTACTTCGATGGTCCGATGCGTGCCGTTGATGGTCGGCCGGATGCCGATGCCCATCATGCCTTTGAGCCGGGGGCCGTCGAAAATACCCCGCGGTTCGGTGGTATCCGTCTGTTTGTCAAATGGAGCCGGGCGGTTTACCGGCAGCAGCTGTGCTTCTACGGCATAGACACCATTGGCGGGCGTCAGTTTTTCGGGGTTCCCGATGTCCAGGTTGGCGGTGGGATAGCCGAGGGTCCTGCCCAGCTGATTGCCCCGGATCACTTTCCCCGAGAAGAAAAACGGATAGCCCAGCAGTTCGTTGGCCGTGTCGATGTCGGCGAGTTGGATGGCCTCACGAATGCGGGTAGAGCTCACTGAGACCTCGTGAAGCAGATGGACGGGGATCTCCTGCAGATGAAAACCGGCGCTGCTGCTGAATTGTTCCAACAGGTGATAGTCGCCTTTCCGGCCCTTGCCAAAACGATGGTCATAGCCGATGATGACGGTATGCGGATGAAATTTGGCGAGGAGGAAGGCTTCGATATATTCTTCCGCGCTGAGCTGTGAAAATTCTTCGGTAAAGGGGACGATAACCAGGTGATCGATCCTTTGCCAGGACAATAGCCGGATCTTTTCCTCGAGTGTATTGATCAGCCGGATGTCTTCGCCGCTTTTGACGACCTTGCGGGGATGGGGAAAGAAGGTGACGATCACGGTCTCGCCGTCGACGCGGGCTGCTTCTTCCCGAAGCTGGCGAAGGATTCGGGCGTGCCCTGTATGGACACCGTCGAAGGTACCGATCGTGACGACTGCCCTACGGAAAGCCGGCAGTTGGTCGGTGTTATGATGGATCTGCATGTGCTGGTAAACGGGTAAGCCTCTGGGAGGGTTGGTCCGTCCGGCAAATCTAAAGGATTTATCCGTTACCTTTGCCGTCCTATGTCACTGTATGCCCAACGCGGGGTTTCCGCTCAAAAAGAGGAAGTACACCAGGCCACCGAAAAGCTGGACCAGGGACTGTTTCCAAATGCCTTTTGTAAGATCTATCCGGATTATCTGGGCGGAGATGCCGGCTGGGTGAATCTCATGCATGCCGATGGTGCGGGAACGAAGAGCATCCTGGCCTATCTGTATTGGAAGGAGACCGGCGATCTTTCCGTTTGGAAGGGGATCGCCAGAGACGCCATCGCCATGAACCTGGACGATCTGCTTTGTGTAGGGATCTACGACAATCTTCTTTTCTCCTCTACGATCGATCGCAATAAAAAGAATATTCCCGGCGAAGTCCTCAGCGCCATCATCAATGGCAGCCAGGAGTTCTTTGATGAGCTGCAGGGCTATGGCGTCGGCATTCGTTACCTGGGTGGGGAAACCGCCGACGTCGGCGATGTGGTAAGGACCATTGCCGTCAACGGCACCATGACTGCACGCTGGCCCAAGGACAAACTGATCACCAACGATAAGATCAAGGCGGGCGATGTCATCGTAGGTTTTGCCAGCTCGGGCCAGGCCGTCTATGAGACCGCTTACAACAGCGGTATCGGCAGCAATGGGTTGACGAGCGCCCGGCACGATATCCTGAACAAGACATACGGGGCGCGGTTCCATGAGTCGTACGATACGTCGCTGGACGATCATGTGGTGTATATCGGTCCACACCGGATGACCGACGAGATCCAGGTCCCTGCGGCTTCGACGGCCGGGACAAAGGGGGTGAATGCGGAAGGGGGGGCTACTACCGATATCGGTCATTTGCTTTTGAGTCCGACGCGGACATACGCGCCGCTGATGAAACGGCTGCTCACAGAATCCCTGGACCGGATCCATGGGCTGGTGCATTGCAGCGGCGGGGGGCAGACCAAGTGTATGAAGTATCTGCCGGGCGCGTTCCGTGTCGTCAAGGATCATCTTTTTGAGCCGCCGGTGATCTTCCAGCTGATCCGGAAGGCCTCCGGATCGGATGACAGGGAGATGTACCAGGTCTTCAATATGGGGCACCGGTTGGAAGTTTTCACCGATGAGGGGTCGGCCGGGATGCTGATCCGGGCGGGGCAGGAGCTGGGTATTGCCGCGCAGGTAGTGGGACGCGTGGAGGCGGCTTCGGCCAAAAAGCTCGAATTGACCGTCGGCGGCAAGGTGATCGAATATTAAACTTACATGCGGCCCTTTCTGCTCCGCCGCGGCTAGCCATGGGATTTAGCAAGATAGAGATGATAATCAGCTTATTGTCATTTAAAAATTGAGAAACGGAGGGCCTGCGAGGGGAGCACTGTTTCGGCAGTGTGGCGACAGTATTCGGATGGAGATAAAAACTTTTGCGGTATGTTTTTTGTCGTTTGTAGTGGGAGCGGGGAGAAATGTCGTCGCGAATGTTAAAAGAAAGCAAACGTACCGATGAAAAAATGATTAAAAACAAGTATTTTCTATCCACAATACTATGATTTTCCAGAATTGCTGACTACTTTCGCAAATAGTTCTGGACGGATTGACATTAATTTATTTTTATATCTTTTTTGCCCCTCCGTGAACACTCCCGGCATAATAAATGTTTCTTGATTAGTACCCTTTAAGTGAGAATGACCTGTCCCAGGGACAGATCTCTTTTATTAACACGTCATCTTTTTTTATTTTTATCCGATATGAGGCAACTTAAGATTGCTACACAGATTACGAACCGTGATTCCCAGGCGGTCGAAAAGTATTTGCAGGAGATCTCCAAGATCCCGATGATCACTCCCGAGGAAGAGACCGTGCTTGCGCAACGGATCAAGATGGGCGATCAGAAGGCGCTGGACAAGCTGGTGCAGGCCAACCTGCGCTTTGTGGTTTCCGTGGCAAAGCAGTATCAACACCAGGGGTTATCACTGAGTGATTTGATCAACGAGGGCAACCTCGGCTTAATTAAAGCGGCTCAACGCTTTGATGAAACCAAGGGTTTCAAATTCATCTCTTACGCCGTTTGGTGGATCCGCCAGTCCATCCTTCAGGCGTTGGCAGAGCAGGGCAGATTAGTCCGCCTGCCGCAAAACAAAATTGGCACGTATAACAAGGCTAATAAGGCCTATATGGCTTTCGAGCAGGAGCATGAGCGGGAGCCTAGCACGGAGGAATTAGCCGAGTTGCTGGAAATGAGTGAGACGGAGATCAACAACATTTTCCAAAGCAATACCCGTCACAGTTCGTTGGATGCCCCGGTACACGAGGCAGAGGATGTAGCTATGGGGGATCTTTTGGAAGGTGGTGACGAGACAGATGACGATGTCATGAAAGATTCCCTTAGGGCTGAGATCCGCCGGGTATTGAAGTCTCTGAGTCCGCGGGAAGCGGAGATCGTGAACGCTTATTTTGGGCTGGACGGCGAAAATGGGGTGACCATCGAGCAGATCGGCCAGAAGTATGACCTGACCAAGGAGCGTATCCGCCAGATCAAGGAAAGGGCGATCAAACGCCTTCAAAAGGCGCGTTATAGTAACGCGCTGAAAGCATATTTGGGTTAGACCCACCGATATTTCACTCAAAAATCCCGGGACTGCGTTAAACAGCCGGGATTTTTTCATTATGTCCCGGGTGGTAAAACCACCCGGGGGCCCTGCCGTAAAGTGGGGGCTTTTGATTTGGGGCGGTTGGCCGCGGCCGGGCGGCAGGAAGCATCGCCGCAAGCGGGGGGCAGCGATAAACACATGTTGTCCACACTCTGGGAAAGATGGTCGCGGAACCGACATTGTACTACACGATTATACATTACATTTGCGCGGTTTAACATGAATTAGCATGGAGCAAAAAGCGAGCGAGAAAGTACATTGTCTGATCATTGGTTCCGGGCCGGCGGGCTATACGGCCGCGGTATACGCCGCGCGTGCCAATCTTCGGCCTGTCCTGTACCAGGGCATCCAGCCGGGTGGGCAGCTGACGATCACTACGGAAGTCGAGAACTATCCGGGCTATCCCGACGGCGTACAGGGGCCCGAGATGATGGTGCATTTTGAAAGACAGGCGACCCGGATGGGCGCCGATATCCGATATGGGTTGGCTACCAAGGTGGATTTTTCGTCGCTGCCGCATAAGGTGTGGATCGACGACGAGAAACTGATCGAAGCCGATGCGGTGATCATCGCCACCGGAGCTTCGGCCAAATGGCTGGGTCTCGAATCGGAGCAGCGGCTCAATGGTTATGGCGTAAGCGCCTGTGCCGTATGCGACGGCTTCTTTTTCCGCAATAAGGAGGTGGCCATCGTGGGCGCCGGGGATACGGCGGCCGAAGAAGCCCTGTATCTCTCCAAGCTTTGTACGACGGTGCATATGCTGATCCGCAAGGACAAGATGCGGGCGTCGAGGATCATGCAGGAGCGGGTACAACAGACGCCGAATATCAAGATCTATTGGAACAGCGAGACCGATGAGGTATTGGGCGAAAGCAGGGTAGAGGGGTTGCGCATCAAGAATACTAAGACGGGCGAGAAGACCACGGTACCTATCAGCGGCTTTTTTGTTGCAATCGGTCACCAGCCGAACTCCGGCATCTTTGCCGATTTCCTGAAGATGGATGAGGCCGGTTATATCCAAACCATACCGGGGACGAGCAAGACCAATGTGGAAGGTGTTTTTGCCGCCGGCGATGTCCAGGACAAGATCTACCGGCAGGCGGTGACGGCTGCGGGCAGCGGTTGTATGGCGGCTTTGGATGCAGAGAGGTATCTCTCTGCCAAAGGGGTAGTCTAGCCGAATGCGCAATTCGGCGGGCAAAACGGCAAGCTGCCGAAAAGCGATAAACAGCCATGGTTACTGTACAGTTACATAAACTCATTTTTTCCGGGCGTCACGGGGTATTCAAAGAGGAACTCGCGACGGGCAATACCTTCGAGGTCAACCTCGACGTGTTGTACGATGAAACGGAGCATCCCTTCGGCGGTCTGGACTCGATAGTGAACTATGTCAACCTGTTCGATATCGTCAAGGCGCGTATGCATCAGCCTTCTCCGCTGCTGGAGAAGATCGCCGACGAGATCATCGTCAAGATCAGGGAACACTATCCCTTTGTCCGCGAGGTGATCATCTCCATCTACAAATTGCAGGCGCCTATCGGGAATTTCCAGGGGAAGGCGGGGATGACGCTGCACAAGAAATTTACCGACTGATCGCGGCGGACGGCGATCGATGCCGGGCGGCAGGGGCGTTATATGACCTTTCCGCGCCAGGCGCCGCTGCGGATATAGGTAAACGACATGGTGAACAGCGAGAGCCAGTACAGCCATTCCGACATCCAGCCCACCACGATGGACATCTTCCAATGTTCGAGCGTCAGCCACACATAGATACAATAAAACAGGATGGTGATCGTCTCGATCAGCAGGTTCACCCGGGTATTGCCGGTGCCGGTGACGGCGTTGAGCCAGACGGTGGAAAAGGACATCATGATCAGGGCGCAGGAGACGATGCGGATCACGGGGATGGCGGTCTGCGTGAAGGCGACATCCTGTCCATAGACCGAAAGAAATACGGAAGGAAAGCAGTTCAACGTAATGGCGACGATTGTCGCGAATCCGAGGCTGAGCTTTACGATCTTCCGGATCAGCACGACGACCTTATCCTCCATCCCCTGACCGATGATATTGCTGACCATGGCATTGGTGGCCGACGCAAACGCCCATGTAAATACGCCGAAAAGCCCGAAGATATTACGCATGGTATTACTGATGGCCAGCGCCTGGCGTCCATGATGTTCTACCAGGATATAGAAAAAGACCCAGGCGGAGATGCTGATGAAATATTGAAAGACGAGCGGCGATGACTGGACGAGGATGAGCTTCGTGTTCTTCGGGTCGAAGGTCCAATGGCGATACAGTTCGAGCTCCCGGCTGATGCCTTGCAGATGCATGACCAGGAAGACGACGAACATACCCGAGAATTCCGCACAGATCGAGGAGAAGGCGGCGCCGTTGAAACCGAGGGCCGGCAGTCCGAAATGACCAAAGATCAGCCCATAGTCGAGCCCGATATTGACGATCGTTTCCGCCAGCGTGCCATAGACCAGGTATTTGCTTTGGTTGGTGCCTACGAGCAGCGCGTTACGCATTTGATAGACATAAAGAAAGGGCAGCCCCCAGATGCGGATGCGCAGAAAGGCGATGGCCTCGTTACGGAGCGCGACCGAATGCAGCGACCAGGAAAGAGCCAGGGGGGCGATGAAATATGTGATGGCGATACCGGCGAATGCCAGCACCAGGGCGATGATCATCCCCTGCGAGAAAAGGCGGCCGATCTCACCAAGCCGGCCTTCCCCGGCGCGGCGGGCGATGAGGGCCTGCAAGCCGTTATTGAGGCCCTGACCGATGACGGCAAAAAGCAGATAATAGACGCCGGTGATCCCTGCTGTCGACAGGGCTTCGCCGGTCCGGTCCAGATGCCCCAGGAAGATATTGTTTGTGATGAAATTGATCTGGGGAACGAGGATCGCCAGGCTAATGGGAAGGGCCATACGGAGGATGTCCCGGTTGGTTATTGCAACCTTATAGCTTTTAGTGTTAGACAGGCTGTCCATCGTCGTAAATGTTCGGCCGGTGGGCGGCCGGGGAAAAAGACGGCAATTTACACCGTTTTGTAGTATTATTGCACAACGTGATAACTATGCTTAAACCAGCCTTTACGATCGAAGCTTCTGGTATCTCCGCAGAGGAGCTGCTCCACTGTCGACTGTTGGTAGAGGTAACGCCGAACGCCTTCACTTATGTATTATTGAACCAAAGGAATATGAGTCCGTTGGTCGTAAAATACTTCCAGCTGGAACAAAACAAGGAGAACCCGCTGCCCGAGCTGTTGCGCGAGATCATGGAAGGGGACGAGCTGCTGAAGCGTCCGGTAAAAGAGACCTTGCTGGTCTATAATTTTCCCGAGAGCAGCCTGATCCCCGAAGCGGTGTTCACGATGGATACCAACCGGGAGATCATCGACACCCTGCACGGTAATCTGCAAAAGGGGCTGATCCTTACCGAGAAGATCCCCTGGTGGGAGCTGTTCAATGTCTATCGCATTTCGCCGGAAGTACACCACCTGTTGCAGCAGACCTTTTCGGCCGGTAAATATTGGCATTATTACAGCCTGCTTCTGAAGAGCTATAAGATGTTCGATTCAACGGAAGCGGAAGACTGCATCAAGGTCATATTTTATTCCGATAAGATGGTGGCGCTGGTGGTCCGCGAAGGGAAGCCGGTGCTGACGCAGACCTTCTATTACCATGATACCAAGGATGTCGTTTATCATCTTTTGAACTGCTGTCAGCAGCTGGGGCTGAAGCAGGAGAATGTGCGTTTGCTGGTAGGTGGATTGATCGACCGGCAGAGTGCGCTGAGTACGGAGCTCCACAAATACTTCCTGAAGATCCAGTTCGAGGAGATCGACGAGAGCATCAAGGTCACGGATGAGCTTAAAGAATTGCCCTTACATTATTTTTCTTCTATTTTGAAAATGGCGGTATGCGCGTAATCGGTGGTGAGCTGGGGGGAAGGCGGATCAATCCGCCGGCGAAGATGCCGTATACACGGCCGACGACCGACATCGCCAAGGAAGGGTTGTTCAATGTCCTCGAGAACAACCTGGAGCTGTCTGCGCTGCGGACGCTCGATCTTTTTGGCGGAACGGGGAGCATCAGCTATGAGCTTGCTTCTCGCGGGGTACGCGATCTGACCGTGGTGGAAAAGGACCCAGCCATGTTTGCGTTCATTCAGAAAAGCGCCAAAGAGCTGGGGCTGGCCGATTTTTACAAGGTGGTGAAGATGGATGTCTTCAGATTTATCGAACAATGTCATGAGACGTTCGACTTTATCTTTGCCGGCCCGCCTTATGCGTTGGAAACCATCGATGAGCTGCCTAAACTTGTCCCGCGTTTGCTCAACGACAAAGGATGGTTTGTGCTGGAGCACACGCCGCGCAACAACTATGAGGGATATCCGCTGTATGTCACGCAGCGGCATTATGGAACCACGATCTTTTCGATCTTTGTGAAAAAGACATGAAACCCATTTTTATTACAGGTATCGGCACGGGCGTCGGCAAGACGCTGATCGCGGCCATTGTCACCGAAGCATTGGGCGGCTGGTATTGGAAGCCGGTGCAGGCGGGTTTTGACGAGGGCACCGATGCGCAGTGGGTCGCGGCGCGGATCAGCGCGCCGGCGTCGGCGGGGGGAATGGGATTCGAGAGAAAAAATGCCGGTGGCCGTGTCCTGGACGAGGCGTACAAGCTGAAGATGCCCGCATCGCCGCATATCGCGGCGCGGGAGGAAGGGCTGGTCATCTCGCTGGATACGCTGGCGGCGAAGCTGCCGAAGGAACGGCCGCTGGTAATCGAAGGGGCAGGGGGGCTATTCGTCCCGTTGAACGATGTCGAATTCATGTCCGATCTGGCGCTTCGGCTGGACGGGACGGTGATCCTGGTGAGCCGGAATTACCTGGGCAGCATCAACCATTCCCTGCTTACGGCGGAGGCCTGCCGGACACGCGGATTACGGGTC
>DASZOW010000767.1:0-19213 GCA_035550615.1 Puia sp. | reverse complement strand
CAAAGCCCCCACGGCCCCGGCCCCAAAAGCTGCTCCTTGAACTGCTTCCCAAAACCGCCCAGCTCGCCCTGCTGCCGCCACTCGGCCCGCCCTCCCTTGCCCTGAAGGCCAAAACCACGAATATAATCCTTCCGCTGGCCCCCGGACCCCACATTCCGGAAACGCGGGATATAGATACCCACCGGCCGCCGGCCGGAATAATATTGATCGGCAAATCCATCGTGCTCGGCATCCGCGCCGGTACCCACAAAATGATCCATCAGGTTGCGCCCGACCTGCCCGCTGGAATTACCCAAACCCTGGGGAAAACGCGGGGAAACGGACCGCAGCAGCAGCGCCGCGGTAGCGATCGTAGACGCATTCAAAAAGATGATCCGCGCGGTATACTCGGTCACCGCCCGCGTATGGGCATTCAACACCCGGATGCCGCTGGCCCGGTTAGTGCGCACATCATACACGACCTCCGTTACTATGGAATCGGGTAACAACGTCATATTCCCGGTGGCCGCGGCACTCGGCAACGTAGCGGCATTGCTGCTGAAATACCCGCTGAACGGACACCCCCGGGCACAAAGATTCCGGTACTGGCAAGGCCCCCGCCCATTCCACCCCCTGGTCAGATTCGCCGTCCTGGCAATAGTCACCAGCCGGTCCTTATAATGCGCCCGCACCTGCTGCGAAAAGTGGGATTCGATACAATTCATCTCCATCGGGGGCAAAAAATTCCCATCCGGAAGCACCGGGCAGTTCTCCTTCTGACCGCTGATACCTACATATGTTTCGACATAGTCGTACCAGGGCGCCAGGTCCTTATACCTCACCGGCCAGTCCACCCCAACCCCATCCCGCGCATTGGCCTCGAAATCGAGATCGCTCAGCCGGTAACACTGCCGGCCCCACGTCAACGACCGCCCCCCTACCTGGTACCCGCGTACCCATGTAAAAGGGGTCTCCTGGATGTAAGGATGCTCCCCGTCATTTACAAAAAACAGGTTGCTGCCGGCATCTCCGTATGCGGTCTTTATCGGATTCTTCTCCCGCTCCTTTATGGTATTGTTCAGCCGGTATTCAAAATCCCACGGATTCAACGGCGCGGTAGGATAATCGCGGATATGCTCGACATTCCGGCCTCTCTCGACGACCAGCGTCTTCAGCCCCTTCTCGCATAGCTCCTTGGCAGCCCAGCCGCCACTGATCCCCGAGCCCACCACGATCGCATCGAAATTGTATTTAGAGTCGCCCATAATTGTTCATTCTGTAGCCCACGACCTTTGCCCCGGCTGCAGCGGGATACACCCTTTATAGCTGCCGGGTATATAGAGATAAGCCAGCCCCTTCGTAGCCCCCGGCTGCGCAGTGCAATAACCCTCCACCGTATAAGCCTTCAAAATGGTGAAAAAAGACCGCCCCATCAACCTGGTCTGCACCTTGCCGGCCACCCCGCCCATCATCCGCCCCGAGGCCTCCGCCCGCCCAAGCGCCTCCTCCTGCTCGCGCTCCGCACAACGCTCATACGGCTTCCCATACCGGCTTTGGCAATGGCTCTGCAACGATCTCAACCCCTCCAGGAACCGGTTCTGCTCCCTCCTGATCGTACAGTCCCGCACCATCCGGATAATGAAATCTGCCACCCCCGCATCTGTGGCCCCCGGACTGTCAGCCGTGGCGGGGATGATCGTCTCGCCCAACGCGGCCAAAGCAGCCCGCTGCCCGTTCAAATAATCGAGATCGGGGGTCTTCAATATCCTATACCCCTCATACCCCCCGCCGGCCACTGCAAGACCCGCAATAGCCATCGCTCCCCGGATGATCGCCTTACGTCGGTTCATGAGATCAAACATACTTCTTTTTAATAAAAACGGAAAATGAGGGGTCTGGCATAACTTTGGGAATATCAAAATAATTGCTGCTCTTTTCCGTTTGTCAGCCAGCGTGGTGTATGTATTGCATTATGCCGGTTGAAAGACTATTTTTGCATTCAAATTCCCTTTAATGGATCTTGGATATCTCTTTCGTGTTCTTCTTAAAAGAAAATGGATCATAATAGGTTCTTCCGTACTCGCCGCACTGGCTGCATATATCATCACCAGAAACGAACCGAAACACTATCTGTCATCGACCCGCGTTTCTACGGGCTTCTCGGTTCCGGACGAGATCAAGGTCAATGACGCGAATAGCGGTTCTGTCTGGGATGTCGATATCCGGTTCAATAACGCGATCAATACCTGGACCTCTCCCTCGGTGGTAAGCCTCCTTTCCTACGAGCTGATCCTGCATGACCTTACCAGCCCGGATCCCTTCCGCCGCCTGAGTCCCGCTCAACGGCAATCCTCCACCTACAGGTCCGTAGACCTCGATATGGCGCAAAAGGTCTTCCAGGAAAAACTCGCCAGCATGACCGTCCTCACCTCCTTTAAACCGGACGAAAAAGCCCTGCTGGAATTTCTCGATCTCTACGGCTACGGCTACCGCTACCTGATACAATACTTCCGCATCTACCAGGTACCCCGCACCGACTACATCCAGGTCGATTGCACCACGGAAAATCCCGTCCTCTCGGCCTTCATCGTCAACAACCTCTTCAAGGATTTCATCCGGTATTACGGCACCATGCGCTCCTCCAAATCGCAGGAATCGGTGGATACCCTCGAGAATATCATGGAGAAAAAGAAACAGGAATGGGAACAGAAGAACCAACAACTGCGGAGCGAAGGGCTGGTGGACGCATCCTCCGAGAACAGCAGCAAGCTCGATATCATCACCGAACTGCAGAAATCGCTCACCGACGAAAAGAGCAAACAAACGGATGACTATTTCATGCTCCAACGCATCAACCAACGGCTCAATGGCACGGGAACATCCTCCACCGGCGCCACCCCGGACGTGACCAACAACGAGGAGCTCATCCAGGCCCGCAGCGCCATGAACGCGGCCTATAGCCAGTACCTGAAGACCAACGATTCCGGCCAGCTCGCAAAATACAACCAGCTGAAAACGGAATACGACAGGAAATACGCCCAGCTCGCTCCTGCCCAGGGCGCCAACAAAGTACCGGAGAACCGGAACGATCTCCTGGAAAGGAAGAACGACATCCAGGTCCAGATCGAAGCAAGCAACGCCAAGGTCAAGGATATTCAAAGTCAGATCAATACACTCCGCGCCAGCATCTCTTCCACCTCCAGCAAAGGCGCCAATACGGAGTCGCTCATGGAAGAAGCTAAAATGGCCGAAAAGGAATACTTCGACGCCAAAGAACGCTATAACAACGCCTTCGACATCGTCGCTTCATCGACCAACAATTTCCGCCAGCTGCAGATCGCCCAGCCCGCCCTCGAACCGGAACCATCCAAACGCATGATCATCGTCGGTATGGCCGGCGCCCTCACCTTCCTCTCCGCCTCCCTTATCATCCTGATGGTCACCTACCTGGACTCTTCCGTCCGCACGCCCGCCATCTTCTCCCGCATAGTCCGGCTTAAGCTCATCAGCATCGTCAACATGATGAACCTGAGACACAAAACGCTGCAGAATATCGTGGCCGGCACCGTCCGTGAGGTCGATAGTACGGAAAAAAGAAGGAACAACGTCTTCCGCGAGTCCATCCGCAAACTGCGCTACGAAATTGAGAAAAGTGGAAAAAAGATCTTCCTCTTCACCAGCACAAAAAAAGGACAGGGCAAAACGACCCTCATCCTCGCGCTCTCCTATAGCCTGAGCATGAGCAAAAAGAAGATCCTCATCATCGATACCAACTTTTGCAACAACGACCTTACCGTCAACCTCGAAGCGGATCGCGTACTGGAACAGATCTCTACCAGCAACGGGAAAAGCATCGTGGACCAGATAAAATTCTTCGCCAAGGATATCGGCACAGGCAACGTGTTCATCATCGGCGCCGAAGGCGGCGACTACACGCCTTCCGAGATCCTTCCCACGGAGAACATCCTCATCCACCTCCACGAGCTTACTAAGGAATATGACTATATTTTTCTCGAAGGGCCACCCCTTAACGACTTCTCCGATAGCCGGGAACTGGTAACTTATGTGGACGGCGTCGTAGCCATCTTCTCCGCCACCAGCTCTATCAAACAGATCGACAAAGAATCGATGGAGTTCTTCCGCGACCTCAACGGTAAATTCTGCGGATCGGTACTCAATAAGATCGACATGGAAAACGTAAATGCTTTATAAAATGAATCGACTGCCCTTCCTGGTCATACTGATGTTATTTCTCTGCTCACGTACCCAGGCTCAACAGACCAGGACCAACAAACCCAGGACTACCGGCGCCCAGCCCGTCACTTCACCCACGACCGTACAGCCCCCGGCCCCTCCTCCATCCTCCCAGACCACCGGCCTTTCGCGCTTCCTGCTGGAAGACGAGGATACCACCATCGAGAACCGCCTCGTCGCCCTGGCCCTCAATGGCCCGGAATACGACGCCTCCACTCACCAGACCCGCATCAACGAGCTCGATCTGAAAAAAACAAAACAGACCTGGCTCAACCTGCTCACCCTGTCATCGACATACAACGACCAGTCATTCAAAAACCCGGGCACGGGTCCTGGTCAACCGACCTACGTCTATCCGAAATATTTCTTCGGCATCACCATCCCCCTCGGGATCATCTTCTCCCAGGGCACCTCGGTCAAACAGGCCCGCGAAAGCCTGGCCTACGGAAAAGACCAGCAGGAACAGCTCGCCCGCCGCATCCGCGCCGACGTACTCACGAAATACAGGCAATATAAATACTACGCAGGCCAGGTAGAACTGCAGGCGGAATTGATCAACGACGTCCTCGCCAACTCATCCCAGGCGGAAGACAATTTTAAAAAAGGCACCATCTCTGTCGAAACCTATATCGCCACCCAAAGGGCCGCCAACGATGAGATCAGCCGCAACATGAACCTGAAACTGCAACAGGATATGATGAGGATCGATATCGAACGGATGATCGGCATTCCGCTCGAAGAAGTGATCCGCAAACCTGTCACCAGAACTTCTTCTTCATTGTACCATTAATGGCTGGGAACGGATATATTAAAAGCCTGGATGGAGTTCGCGCATTCGCCATCCTGTTCGTCATGAGCTTTCACGCACGTCTGACCAATTTCGGCTGGATCGGCGTACAACTGTTCTTCGTGCTCTCGGGTTTTCTTATCACAGGCATCCTGTGGAAAGAGAAATTCAGCCCCGAACCACTGGGATTCCGCTTTGGAAGGTTCTGGGTACGACGCTCCCTGCGCATCTTCCCGCTTTATTATGGCTATCTCGCCCTGATCGCCATCGCCTTCCTGCTGTTCCATTTTCCATCCTATTTTCCGCAGTTCTCACCCTATATCTTTTCTTATACGGCTAATTTCCCGCTGTCTCTCCTTCACAAATTCGGAAACCCGCTGTTTAACCACCTGTGGTCGCTTTCCATCGAAGAACAGTTCTACCTGCTCTTCCCGCTCATCATCCTGCTCTCGCCCCCGAGGATGATCAAAGGCCTGCTCCTGTTCATCATTCTGGCCTCCCCGGTACTCCGCTACTTCGTCGGGGAATACTACAAAGGGCTCGGCCAGTCCCCGCTCACGATCTCGGACGCGGTCAACTTCAATACGCTCTGCCAGCTGGATGCTTTTTGCCTCGGCGGCCTCATCCCGGTACTTTCCCTGGACAAAAAGATCAAACGCCCGTGGACCATCTTCTTCATCTCGGCCGTCATCGCCATTTCCGCCGGCGCCGTCAACTATTTCACATCCGGCAACGAGCCCGTCCCCGACGCGACGGCCGACGTCCCCCTGCCCTCCACCTCGCTTCGCGACTTCTGGCTGGACGGCGGCTATTACCATTATAGCACCGCGCACTATCAGCATGTCTGGCAATACACCTGCCTCAACCTCGTCTTCGCCGCCTTTATCCTGGCGCTCGTAGGCGTCCACGGCAAGGAACGGTTCCGGGGCGTCACCCGCCTGCTGGAAAACAATTTCCTGGTCAGGATCGGGAAAGTGTCCTATGGCATGTATATCTTCCACTGGCTGCTCTATATCTACGTCTTCTACGATCATTTTCACCCGGACAACCGCTGGCAGATAGCCGCCCTGTTCGTGCCTTACGCGATCTTCGTCTATCTGGTGGCGGAAATAAGCTTCCGGTTCTATGAATACCGGTTCATAAAACTCAAAGATCGCTTCTTCCGCAAAAGCCCGAAAAACGTCAAAAGCCCCCAACCCTCTACTGTGAAAATTCCTTAGGCGTATGCAGGAAGCCCTTCTTGTTCTTCCCGATCTTCAACAACGCCTTCACCATGGAGAACATCAGCACCGGCAGTTGCAACAACGCCCGGAATGTATCCCGGTTATAGAACGCAGCCGGCACCGCGGCAAACAATGTGGCCGCATACAACCCCATCAGCCCCAGCCACCAGCCGGGAACGGGAAATAAAAGCCCCGGCGTAAACCAGATATCGACCGCGCACAAGACCACCAGGAAAACAAAAAGTAATAACAGCAGCAGCCGCGGCAGGAATAGACACTGGAATAGCTTGTGGGTATAGATCCGCTTGCCGAAATGGCTCCGCATATCCGGGGCCAGAAACCTTTTCAGATGATCCACCTGCGTGGCCAGCCACCGGGTCCGCTGTTTCTCGAATACCTCCTTACGCTGCACCTTCTCGTCATAGACGTAAGCATCCTCCAGGTATTCCACCACGAATCCCTGCTTCACGAGCTGGATATCCACCTCCCGGTCCTCCCCGGGGTTGTCCAGGATCTGCGGCAGCGAGAAGATGGCCTTAAGCAGATCATAACGGAACGCCATACCCGACCCGATCAGCGCACACGACAACCCCAACGCCCGCTGCCCCCGGCGGAACATCGTATTGTTGACCTCCTCGCTCAACGCGTCCAGCACCGCCACGGGCGTATTCTTGTTCTTCGCCGTCCGGTGGCACTGGATCACATTCCACCCGGATCGGAAAGCAGCGTTGACCTTCTCCAGACACCCGGCCGCCATGATATTGTCGGCATCCAGCACCATGACGAGATCGTATTCACCCGGCGGCAGCTGGTTAAAGGCGGCATGCAGGCTCCGCGCCTTCATGCTCTTTTGGAAGGTGACCTCCACCACCCCCACCGGCAACGCCCGCAAAGCGGCGATCGTCTCGGGCTTCAGTTGATCGGCGATCACCGTCACGGAATACCGGTCCGCCGGATAATCCTGCAACAAGGCCTGCGAAGCGGTATGTACGATAATGTTGTCCTCCCTGTAGCTGGGGATCAGCACCGCGATCCTGCTCTTCTCCGCAACCGCTGTATAGGCCTTCAGCCGGCCGAACCTGCCGGCCAGCGCCAGCATGAACAGATACAGCAACGTAGCCGCCAGATATCCGAACAGCACTATCGTCAATATGTGTACGATGATCATGAGATTGATGCATTTTTTTGATCCAATACCTGTAAATAGAGCCGCTCGATAGCCCTCGCCATCTCCCTGGCGTCGAATCTGCGTTCTACCGTTCTCCTCGCTTCCGCAGCCAGCTGCGCCCGGCGTCCGGCATCACCCAGCAGCTCTCCAATCGCGGTCGTCAACCCGTTCTCCAGGTCCTCCAACGGCGCCAGCAATCCGTCCCGGCCATGCGTCACCACATCGTGACAACCCTGCACATCCGTCGCTACCACCGCATTCCCCATCGCCATCGCCTCGATAAGGCTCACCGGCAACCCCTCCTTGATCGACGGCAGACAGAAAATATCCGTCTCACCCAATATCCCCGGGACGTCCCCCCGAAAACCGGGAAAGATGACCTTTTCCGCCACACCCAGCTCCCGCGCAAGCGCCATCGCCGCTTCCCTCGCGGGACCATCTCCCACCAGCACCAGCCGGGCCGCCGGATATTGCCGCTCCAGCCGGGCAAACGCCCGGATCAACGCCAGCGGATTCTTATCGTGGATAAATCGTGCCACCCAGCTGATCACAACGGCATCCTCCGGGATCGCCCATTCCTGCCGGAATCCACTCCCGCCCCGTCCGCTGTATTGCGCAAGATCGACCCCATTATTGATCACGACGCCATTGAAAACGCCCAATTTCTCTCTCCCGATCCGCGCATTGGATTCGGATACGGCGATATTCACAAAGGCCTTGCCGGTCAGAAAACGCTCCCCCGCAATCCGCGCCCGCCGCTTCCAGCCGGGCAGATGATCATGGAACGACCACCCATGCACGGTATGCACTACCGGTATCGATAACCGCCGCGCAGGAAAAAGGATATTGCTCAAGCTCCGTGCGCCATGCGTATGCACCAGGTCGATAGCCTCCTCCCGCAAAAGCTTCCGCAATGGCCCCCAGACCGTCGGATTGAACGGCAGCCTGCTCGCCACCACATAGCTCCTCACCCCCATGGCTCTTAACCGCCCGATCATCTCGCCATCGGAAAGCGCCACCACCACCGGCTCGAACCGCTCCCGGTCCATCTGCCCGATCAACGTCAGCAGATGACTCTCTCCCCCGCCGATCTTACCCTGCTGGATGATCTCCAACACCCGTATTTTCTTTTGCTCGACCATAATTGTTCTATTGCACGGTCACCCGCACGTCGCCGCTCAACGTCCCGCCATTGCTGTCCGTCGTTTTGAGGTTGAACTCATAAATGCCCGGCCTCAGCCCCGTCACCTCCGTCGACGCCGCCTGCGCATCCGCGATCTTCGCCCCGGCCCCGCGCACCACCTTCCACTGGTATTCCTGGATCGGATACCGGATGGTATCCACCCCATTCAACGCCCGCAACGAGGCCCGCACCAGCATGGCCGGATGCACGTCGCTATAAAGCGTCACGCTCGTCCCACGTATCGTCGTATCCGACCCCACACGCAAACCCGGAAGCTTGAAATGATACGCCTGGAACACGGCTTTGGACGGCTCTACCACCGTCGGCTCGAGCACATCCAGCGCATTCGGATACTTCGCTTCATCCAGGTTCAGCCATCCCCTCCCCGAAGCCAGGGCCTTGTCCCTGCCCCAGAAATACAACTTCCCCTCCTCATCCACGGCATATGTATAAAAGGCCAGGAAATTATCGGCAAACAAGGTCTTCCACCTGATCCCCTTCCCGATCTGGATCGGCGGCGCACCCGTCAGGTCCTCGTCCTTATTGAACGTCCAACTATATGGCGCGGGATATGTATACTGGTTCACCAGCTCCTCGCCATTCCCGATCTCGCCCATCGCATTGTCCCCTATCCCGAAAAGCCGCCCCAGGCTATCGATAAAATGGATGGTATTGTACGAAGCCACGATCGTTCGTATCGGCACGGTCAGCTTCCATAACTTCTTCAATGGCGTCGGCTCCGCCGCCATCGCCGTCCCTCCCCAAAACCCATATGTGCTCCCCCAGATATATGGATAGCCCATCGTCCGCGACCCATGCGCATCCGGTACGATACAGCCCGCATAGTCCCAATGACTCGCAAAGATGTCCACCGCCTTGCGCGGCAACACCTTCCGCACCGGCTTCCGCCCCTTCCCCCGGTCCCATTCCCAGACCTCCCCGTTCCCGGTCAGTACCACGATACGGAAATACCCCATCACCACCTTCCTGACCTTCATGCCCGGCGGCGAGATGCGGATCGGCCGGATCCAGACCCTGCCCGTCTGGTGGGCCAGGTGGAACGTATCGTCCCCCCAATACCAAAGACTGCCATCCCCGCGTATGCTGGTATGTCCGTTGGCATATCCAAAGATCGCCTTATTTCCGTTGAAAGGCGCCCCGCTGCTGTCGGTATCGATCCGGAAAAGCCGGGGAATGCCGAGCCGCGTCGTCCAGACATACCCTTCGTCATCCAATGCCAGCAGCAAATTGAAACCCGAACATACATCCACGATCTTCCGCCCGCCCGCCTCATATCGGATCATCCGGGTATTCTCGAAAGACCAGAAACTTCCGTCGTCATACAAATACCCCGTCCGGTACTCGGCAACGGCTACCTTGCGGATCCGCGGTCGCGCTTCCTGTGCCTGCACGCTCCGGCAAAACACGCCCATCAGCATTAAGATTAGTATATGTTTCATGGGTTCTTCCATTGATAAGCCGCGGTTACGCCCGCGGGCAGCTCTGACTCGAACGCCTTCAGCTGCCCGGTCAGGACAGACACATCGGAATCGTCGATCGCATAAAAGCTCACGGTATCGCCGCCCAAAATGACATTGTCCCGGATCGTCCAGCTGGCCACCTTATGCCACCGGCGCAATAACGCGGGATCGAACCATTCGTCGTATACAACGGCCACGGACACCCCGCGCTTCCGGACCAGGCTGTCCAGGAAATCGGGCGTCCAATACCCGCCTTTCCTGCTTCTCGCGACATCGATACTCCCAAGCCCCCACAGATCCACCGTCCGGATCGGCGCAAAAAACGAAATGGCGCCGATATCATTGGCGGCAACCGCATCTCCCCGGTGATACTTCGCGAGAAAACGCGCCATCTGGTACTGCTGTTGATAGATATTCACACAGGCCTGCCGGATATTACTGTAAGCCGCCGCACTCCGCAACACCAGCGGGAACAGCAGGGCAAAGAAAACGACCATGGCAAGCGACCTCCCATACCACTCACCCCGCCCCGGCCACCAGCTGCGGAGATCCGCCCGGCAGAAGACCACCGGGATCAGCACCAGCGCCATCATCACCAGGTAAGCCTCATACCGGTACAGCCAGCCCGTCGCCGCGAGGGCAAGATGCAGGACGGTACAGCCGGTCAGCACCACCAGCATATCTGCATAATCGCGCCGCTCCCGCATCACACCCCTGAAACACAGATACGCCAGCGGGAATAACAACAACAGCCGCTGCGTCGCCAGCAGACTGATCCCAGGCGGCGGACTGCCCACGATCCGCACGGTCTGCTTCACCACCGTCAGCTTGTTCACCAAAATATTGTCGACAAAAGCCGCCATCCCCTGCAACGACATCGGCAGGCTCTCGGATTTGACCAGCAGGCTGTTCGGCCAAAAATAACTTCCATGCCGGATAGAATAAAAACCGAAGATCACGATCGGCAAAGCTGCCGCCACACCCAGCACCACCGCGGCCTTCACCCGCCGGTGATACAACAGCACCAACCCCGCCATCATCACCAGGAACATCCCTTCATACCGGATACCCGTGATCAGCAACGCATAGACGGCCAGCCGGCCATCAACCCCCAGCCGGCCACCGACTCCAAGCCGGCCATCGACTCCCAGCCGGCCGCCGGAAGCAGGCCCGCCGGTTACCCCCGCCCCGAGCGCCACGGTAAACCGCGTCACGAACAAAAACACGAACAAACATTGCAGCGTATGCTCCATCCCACTGATGATCAGCACCGGCAACGGGAGGAAGATCACCAGCCCCAGCAGGATCGCCGCCCGCGCCACCCCCTTCACCTCCTGCCCATACAGCCACCGGTGGACAACCGCCAGCAACGCTAACGCCGCCACAATATTGATCAGGAAAGGAATGAGCACGGAAGCGGAAAATATCTTGAAAAGCGAAGCCAGCAATAACGTATAAAGCAGCGAGGAAGAAGCGGAAGCGAATTCGCCGGCATTGATGCCCCACACGCCATGAAAAGCCAGGTCCCTGGCAATCTGCATATGGATGAACGGGTCGTCCAGCGGATACATGAAAACTCCATCCGTCCGGCGCAGAATGCCTGTCTCCGTTAGCCAAAGATACCCGAAACAAACCAGGATAGCGAGTGCCAGCGGCCACTCACGCGACATCCTTTGTCGTAACGTCATGTTGGAATGTTTTAAACCTTAATACGATGGCCAGCAGCGGATAGTAAACTACCACATCGGAGATCCCCCCGATAGCTATCTGGGCGAACTCGGCAATATAAAAAGAGAAAAAAGTGGAAGCGGTCGCAGCATAGATCACCTTCAACCGCTCGTCCCGCATTCGAAAAAATGCCCGCACCGTCACCACCAGCGTAAACCCATACAGAAAACAGATCAGCGCCAGCCCGATCCACCCGGTCTCCGCCGCCCGCATCACATAGCTGCTGTCCGGCATAAAATTCGCCAGCGGGTTCCCCGGATGCTCCCGCGCGCCATTGAATCCCGTCGTCCCCTGCCCTCCCCCGATCGGATGACTTCGGATATACGGCTGTATGAACGCCCGCGCCAGCACCCGCACTTTGTAGGATTCGTCATTCGTCCCTATGAACGTGGTACGGAATCGCTGTACTGTCCGGTTATTCCCCAATCCGGGGCCAAACAGCAGATACGCAAATACGATTGCCGCCACCACCCCCAGCCGGCGCGTCGCCGGCTTTTCGACATTGAGCAAAAGAAAGAAAGCCAGCCCCGCCACCACCTGCGCATTCGCCGTCCTCGTCCCGGAATACAACATGGCCAGGATCATGATACCCGCACCTGCAAAGAACATCCGCTTATAAGCCGTCTTCTTCTCATAGATGCCGAGGATCAAAAAAAAGATCGCGCAGCCACCCATCAGGATACCAAAGGAGCTGGGATCGGACATCGTACCATACTTCCTGAACTCGCCATTCACGAACAACAACCCGAATGCTATGGGATCGGCCATGATCTGCTCCATCTCGAAACCGAAATACCCATGCCATTGCTGTATACAGCCATAAAGCCCGCTCACGACCGCCACAACCCAGATGGTGATCAGGTAACGCCGGATCCGCTTGTAATCATCGAAAAGGCAATAACCCGTGAACAGGATCAGCACATACCCGATAAATTTCCGCAAAGCGAGAATATTGGTGCTCGACGCGCCCATGGAATTGGGATTGAACATCTCCACCACGTTGTAGCAAAGCGTCAGCAGGATGAACGTCACCAGCGGGATCTTCACGAACGCCCGGAAATTCGGCTTGAACTCACCCCCGCCTACAATGAGCCCGAGAAAGTTCAGCAATACCAGGCTGTCGAAAAAAATACCCACGGAAAGCTCTCCATGAAAAAACAGCCGCGAAAAATAATAGGAAAAGAACCCATAGAAGATCAGCAGATAAAAACCCACCTCCACCTGGGTCAAACACACCACCACGATACAGAACGCCGCCACGATCCCAAAAAACCCGAACCCTAACACGACATCATGCCCCAATAGCACGGCAAACATCAGCGCCATACACCCGAATACCACGTATCCCGGCCAGCTGTTGAACTTCTTTTCGATAAAGACCCGGTATAACGCCTCCAGCAGTCTCCTGCTCCAACTGTTTCCGGACCTGCTTAAGGGAACTCTCGGCATGAACGCTTATAAAAATAATATTTTGATAAAGATGAAGGTCATCGTGACAATGGCAACCGCTACCATGAATTTCTCATGCAAACTGGCCTTGTCCTCTTTCTCGTTTTCCATCGTATTCGTATCGGTTTTATTGCGCGTAATAATAGTAAAAATTATGCAAATTTATGTTTATTTTAGCGGCTTAAGCGACCCCGGCCATCTCTATGCAAATCTGGATATATCTTTTCGTCATCAGCATCGCCTTCGTGTTCTACAACTATGCCGGCTACGCTGTCATCGCCTGGGTGCTCACCAGGATAACCGGGTCCCGCTCGTCTCGAAAGAACACCTCAGGGCCCGCGTTCGAACCCGGCGTCTCCTTTATCGTCGCCGCTTACAACGAACAGGATGTCATCGAAAAAAAGATCCTCAACTCGCTCGGTCAGGATTATGACCCCGATAAGATCGAATTTATCTTCGTCACCGACGGCTCCTCCGACGACACGCCCGCTATCATAAAAAAATATCCGGCCATCCGTCTTCTCCATGAACCTTCGCGTAACGGCAAATCCGCCGCCGTCAACCGCGCAGTCAAAGCCGCCACCAACGAGATCCTTATCTTCAGCGACGCTAACACCCTCCTCAACCGCGAAGCCACCGCCCGCATCGCCGCGCACTATGCAGATCCCCGCATCGGCGGCGTAGCCGGCGAAAAAAAAGTGCTCGCCGCCGGCTCCGGCAGCGGCAACGGCGACAACGTCGGCGCAGGCGAAGGCCTCTACTGGAAATACGAATCCCTGCTGAAACGCATCGACGCGAATTTCTATTCCGTGGTCGGCGCGGCAGGCGAACTCTTCTCGCTGCGCACCTCACTCTACGAACCGCTATCCCCCGATATCATCCTGGACGACTTCATCCTCTCCCTGCACGTCGCGGAAAAAGGCTACCCCGTAGCCTACGAACCCGGCGCCTATGCCATGGAAGAACCATCGTTCTCTTTCAGAGACGAACAAAAAAGGAAGGTCCGCATCGCAGCGGGTGGATTCCAGTCCATCGTCCTGCTAAGCTCCCTGCTGGCATTCTGGCGACGGCCACGCCTGTCCTTTCTCTATATTTCACACCGGGTACTGCGCTGGGCCCTCTCACCCTTCTGTCTCGTCCTGGCCCTGGTATCCAGCGGCATCGCCTGTCTCTACGGCGGCTATCTCCCCTGGACCCTGTTCTCTTTGCAAATATTGTTCTATGGTCTCGCGCTTATCGCTGCCCTGCTGCCGGGAAAACAACCGGCACTGCTCCGGCTCCCTTACTATTTCACCTTCATGAACGTCTCCGTTATCCTCGGATTCTTCCGTTTCCTGAGAGGCAAACAATCCGCCGTGTGGGAAAAAGCCCGGCGCATTCAATCCACTACAACATGACCGCGATCAACACCTTCAAAAAAGCAACCGCCAAAGCATTCAATACCTCCATCCTGGAAAAGAAAAGGATGGCCTGGGTAGACTATCTCCGCGGTATCGCCATCATCCTCGTGGTCTATCGCCATGTCCTGCTCGGCCTCCAACGCGCCAACATGGACATCCCGGTCTCGCTCGTCTACGCCAACATGATCTTCTATAGCTTCCGCATGCCGCTGTTCTTCATCCTGTCCGGCATCTTCATCAACGGCAGCCTCTCACGCCGCCCCGTCGGAAAGCTCGTCTATACGAAATTCGAGAACCTGCTGTACCCCTATTTTATCTGGTCCTTTATCCAGATCACCCTCCAGATCATCCTCAACAAATACAGCAACTCGGACCGCTCCCTCATCGACTATACCTATATCCTCTATCAACCACGCGGCCTCGACCAGTTCTGGTACCTGCCCGCCCTCTTCAATTGCTCCGTTATCTACCTCTTCCTCAAGGTCAAGGTCCGCCTGCCCATCTGGGCCCAGCTCCTCGCCGGGGTCACCTTCTATATCGCCGCTCCCTACTGCTCCGCCATCAGCATGTTCTCGGACTGGATGGAATTCTATATCTTCTTCGCCCTCGGCGACGCCGTCTCGAAGATCTTCTTCGAAGAAAAAAGCCAGCGGCTGTTCAACAGCACCTGGACCGGCCTCATCATGATCCCCATCTTCGCCGCCACCCAGCTCTACTATCTATACAAGGCTGGCCCCACCGGCGCTTCCATCGGCCAGCTGCCCTTCCTCGCCGTCGCCCTCATCGGCTGCTTCTCCATGTTCGTCCTGGCCTTCCGCTTCCAGAAATGGGATATCCTCCGCTGGCTCCGCGTCCTGGGCTTCCACTCGCTCTATATCTATGTCATGCACGTCATGATCGCCGCCTTCACACGCTCCGTTCTCAGCAGGGTCTTCGGCATCCATAGCACGCCCATCCTGCTCCTCGTAGGCATCGCCGTCGGCGTCACCGTCCCCGTCATCATCTACAATACCCTCATAAAAGACAATATCTTCTGGTTCCTGTTCTCCTTGCAAAAACCCCAAAAGAAGAACAAAAAAGTACCCGAGACCATCGCCGCCTGATCACTCGGACCCCGCCCACCCCCTCAGATCCGCGTCTTGACCGCCGCAAACTTCTACTTCAATTTGAGGAACCACCGCTCATAATAGGGGTAGGAAAGCCAGGCCACGACACAGGTAACCGTCAACCCGGCAAGCGGATAGGCCAGATCGTAGATCAACCGCGACTCGGGATGCCCGATGCCGCGCCGGAAAACGATCAATACCAGCTGGCATACCGAGGTATGAAAAAGATAAATGCCATAAGACACCCGCCCCAGGGTCCTCAGCAGCGGATGCTCTAGCCGGTAGATGGAATTATCGGCCACCGCGGCCAGCAACACATAGCAATAGAAGAAATCGCACACATAATCGAGCCCGAATAACATAAAATTATCCGAAGGACGCACCACCGAACACGTGAACAGAATCGCGCCGATCGTCATCACCACCTGCACCGCCGGATGGAAAATACGCCGGAAAAGCGCTGTATACCGCTCCCGGTGATAATGCAACACGGCAATCAGCAAACCGGCGCCAAACAGATCTAATTTATCGAACAGCATCTCGTAATTGATGCCCAGCCATTTTTCCCTGGACCACCCCGTGACATGCGGAAACACGAAATAGATCAGTAACCGGACCACGATGCTCGTACTGAACATGATCACGATCAACAGCTTCAGCTTCTTGCGGAAAAAATTCACCAGCGGCGGCCAGATCAGGTAAAACTGCTCCTCTATACACACCGACCAGCTGACTTCGAATATCCCCCGGTTATCTCCGAGAAAAGCAAGCTGGAAATTGATCGCAAACAAAAACAGGAACAGCAGATTGACCAGCTTCTCCGACGTCGTCGTCACCTCATGGCTCATCCCCAGCCAGTGGAATACATACGGCGAAAGAACCGTGACCACCAACCCATACCCCAGGTACAACGGCCAGATACGCAGGATCCGCCGGATATAGAAATTGCGGAAACTGATCGTCCCCGTGGTATCCCGCTCCACCAACAGGAGATAGCTGATCAGGAAACCACTCAGAATAAAGAACAGGCTGACCCCCAACCGGCCCATCAGCTCGATACTCCGCTCGATCCACGGATAGGCGGGCGAATAGTCCTTCTTGAAAAAAATGGAATGATGCACGACCACCATAAAAGCAGCGAGAAAACGTATCCCATCTAAATTCTTGAAGTATACCTTCACCTTGGTCTTACCGGTCATAGCGCTTGATCACATTTAGAATTACGGGGTCGACAACCCGTGCCGTATCACTCTGCGGCCGCCCGAAGAAAAAAGTTTCGTATTCGTTCCGGTATACCCCATTGGCCTGGCTCCGGGCAAATACCTCCCTGTTCAGCGAGGTATACGTAAAAAACCCCACAGAAGCCAAACCCAGAAACGCATAAACCGCAAATACCGGGTACAATATCCCCCTCGCCACCTTCCTGGCCCACAACTGTGCGCCGGCTACCGCGATCAAGGGGAGTACGGGCACCCAAAAACGCGGGTCATAAAAAGGCCAGGTGAACATCACCACCGAATAGAAGAAAAAATATAGCTTGATGATAAATGGCAGATCATTCTTGCAGATCCAGAAGATCCAGGCAAAACCGGCAAAGATCAGGATGCCGGCGACCAGGAAAAGCGCCCCCGCCACCCCGGGCGACAAAAACGGCAAAAGCTTCGCCAGCGAGACATTGAAGACGATCTCGCTCCACTCGGTAAAATGCCATTTCAGGATCTTGGAAAAAGTCACCCCCTCCACGAATTGCTTATTGAAAACGCCGGTGTAATGATTCAACCCGAGCTGTTTGGAAAAGATCACCACCCCCAGCAACAATACGATCAACGCCCCCACCAGCAGCTTGTTCTTCCGCACCAGCTTCAAAAGCTCTTTCTTGTACAATACCGCCAGCCCCACTACCAGCGCCGCCGCCAGCGCCACCCCCACCGTCCGCGTAATAAACGCCAACGCCCCGAACGCGAACGCAGCTATCAACACCAGTAAATTCCTGTTGGCGGCATACCGGTAAAAACAATACAGGCTGCACACGGAAAAGAAAAGATATTGCATCTCGGAAAGCGGATGCGCCACGAATTTGATGGCCGTCCAGTTCAGCAACACCAGCACCATAAATACCATCGGGTTCAACGTAGCCGGCAACATCTTCCGGATCAAATACAACGCGCCAAAAAAATACCCGCAATTGATCAGCACCAACACCCAGGACTTCAACAGCCCGATCTTGGACAGGAACAACAGCAACGCGGTATAGCCCCACGGCATATAATCTTTGGCAGCCGCCGAATCCGGCGGACACCCCAATTCGACACAATCCTTGATAGCAAAATAACGCAGCATATCCACATGCAGCCGCAACGGCGTCAGGATGTTCAGCAGAAAGATCGCCGAAAGGAACAGGACAAACCAGCGCAATACGGGTACCGGGCTGGGCTTGGTGGTCATTTGACTGCCCATAAATTATATTTCAGAATGCAATAGATGGCCCGGAATCCATCCTTCCAGCCGATCTTCTTCCCTTCTTCATACGTCCGTCCGTAATACGAAATGCCGACCTCATAGATCCGTATCTTTGGGATCCGCGAGATCTTGGCCGTCACTTCCGGCTCGAACCCGAAACGCTGCTCCTTGAATTCGATCTGCTGAATGATCGTGGTCTTGAATAGCTTATAACAGGTCTCCATATCCGTCAGGTTCAGATTCGTCAGCACATTGCTCAGCCGGGTAAGGAATTTGTTCCCTATGGAGTGCCAGAAGAAAAGGATCCGATGCGAATTGCCACCCAGAAAACGCGACCCGAAAACCACATCGGCAGCTCCCCGGACCACCGGCTTCAGTAACAAATTGAACTCCTCGGGATCATACTCGAGATCGGCATCCTGGATGATGACGTACTCACCGGTCGCCCTGGCAATACCCGTATGGATAGCCGCACCTTTTCCCTTATTTACTTCATGCTTGAAATACTGAATGTTGAGACTGGGATTGTTGCGCATATACTCGTGGAGAACCTCTTCGGTATTATCCGTGGAACAGTCATTGACCAATATGAGCTCTTTCTGAATACCATGGATAAGTTGTACTTCCTTTACACGGTCCAGGATCAGGTGAATGGTCTTTGCTTCATTATACGCCGGTATGACGATCGATAGCTTAGTTAAGGATTCCATTTATGGTCAATAAGAGTTTTGCGCCCCAAAGTACAATATAATGTGCTGGTATGCAATAGGTCCCAATAAAAAAATGGCTAACAAAAAGGCCACCCCTGACTGTGACAGAGATGGCCTTGAATTGTCTTTTTGGCAGCCTGCCCCTATCGTTTGATCAGCTTGATCGTCTTCCGTTCGGTCTTGTTGCCATACAGCACCTGCACATAGTACAACCCACGCGCCAGCGTCAGCGGCGGCTGGATCCGCAACGTATTGTTACCCTCGAACAAATTCTCGAACTGCTGC
>DASZOW010000766.1:0-16913 GCA_035550615.1 Puia sp. | reverse complement strand
TGAATTGCGGAGATACCTACCTGGCGCTTGGCGATGCGTTGAAACAGGGATTGGTGAAGCAGGCGGAGATCGACAGTTCTTTGGCGGTCCTGCTTCGCACACGGTTCCGGTTAGGCTTGTTCGATCCGGCCGGTTCCAATCCGTACGATCATATTCCCGTGTCGGTGATCAACAGTCCGGAACACCGGAGGCTTGCGCGGAAGGCGGCCGAGAAGTCCATCGTACTGTTGAAGAACGACGGCGTGCTGCCATTGTCGAACGGGCTGAAGAAATATTATATCACCGGTCCGAATGCTACGTCCGTAGATGTGTTGCTGGGCAACTATTATGGCGTCAACGACCGGCTGGTGACGATCCTCGAGGGGTTGGCGGCGCAGGTGCAGCCGGGCAGCCAGATGACTTACCGGCTGGGCGTGTTGCTCGACCGGAAGAATGTGAACCCGATAGACTGGGCATCGGGTGAGGCCCAGACCGCGGATGCGACCATCGCCGTGCTGGGGATCTCCGGTTTGCTGGAAGGAGAGGAGGGCGAGTCGCTGGCTTCGCCGTCTTTCGGCGACCGGCTCGACTACAACATCCCCGAGGCGCAGATCGATTACCTGCGGAAGTTGAAAAAGGGAAACCCACATCCCGTGATCGCGGTCATTACCGGTGGAAGCCCGATGAACCTCGCGGAAGTGCAGGAATTGGCCGATGCGGTCCTGCTTGTCTGGTATCCGGGTGAAGAAGGCGGAAATGCCGTGGCCGATATCCTTTTTGGCAAGGTCTCGCCATCCGGCAAACTACCGGTGACGTTTCCGAAATCGTATGACCAGCTACCGCCATACGAGGATTATTCGATGAAGGGGCGGACCTATCGCTACATGAAGGCGGAGCCTTTGTATCCTTTTGGGTTTGGGCTAAGCTATACCCGTTTTGTCTACAACGATATCCAGGTATCGAAGCCGAAAATAAAAAAGAGCGAAAACGTTATCGTCGAGGTAACGCTCACGAATGCAGGCAAGATGGCTTCCGATGAAGTTGCCGAGCTGTATGTCACGCATGAAAATCAGGGAGAAGATGCACCTTTGTTTGCGCTAAAAGGTTTCCAGCGTGTATCTTTGGCCCCCGGCGCTTCTACCAGGCTGCGGTTTACCCTGACGCCGGAGCAGCTGTCGCTGGTCGATGCCAGGGGAGAGAGCTCGGTTCCGGCAGGGAAGATCAGGATCAGCGTCGGCGGTTCGCTGCCTACGCACCGGAGTGAAGAGCTGGGAGCGGCGCATGCGGCGGAGACAGAAGTAGAAGTAACGGGTAAATAAGCATAGCAATCAAGGCTAATAAAGCATAGATTATGGAGAGACCTTTTTTAATGGAAGAAACGATGCGGTGGTATGGACCTAATGACCCCGTAAGCCTTTGGGATATCCGCCAGGCCGGATGTACGGGGGTGGTCACGGCGCTGCATCACATCCCGGTGGGAGAAGTATGGACGTTGGAAGAGATCAGGAAAAGAAAAGCGGTGGTAGAAGCCGCGGGGATGCGCTGGACCGTGATCGAGAGTCTGCCGGTGCATGAAGACATCAAGAAGCAGACCGGCAATTATAAACAATACATCAAGAACTACCAGCAGAGCCTGCGTAATGTGGCCAGGGCCGGTCTCGAAGTAATTACCTATAATTTCATGCCCATCCTCGACTGGATGCGGACCGATATCTCGTATGAGATGCCCGATCGCAGCAAAGCATTGCGGTTCGAGAAATCGGCGTTCGTCGCCTTTGATCTTTTTCTGCTGAAACGGCCGGGTGCGGATAAGGATTATACACCGGAAGAGATCGAAAAGGCGCGGAAGCGGCTGGCGACGATGAGCGGGAAGGAGAAAGAGACGCTTTACCGGAATACTTTGTTAGGGCTGCCGGGCAGCGAAGAGCGGTTCACCGAAGAGCAGATCCTCGCCGCATTAAAGACGTATGAGGGGATCGATGCGGCTAAGTTGAAACAACATCTTTTTTATTTTCTGCAACAGGTGGTGCCGGTAGCGGAGGCGGAGGGCCTGAAGATGGCCATCCATCCCGATGACCCGCCATTTCCGATATTGGGTTTGCCACGGATAGTAAGCACCGAACAGGATGCCCGGGAGCTGCTGGATTGCGCGCCCAGTCCCGCCAACGGACTTTGTTTTTGTACCGGCAGCTATGGTGTGAGGGCCGACAACGATCTGCCGGGGATGGTCCGCCGGCTGGGCGATCAGATACATTTTATCCATCTCCGCGCTACGAAACGCGATGTGGAAGGCAATTTCTTCGAGGCCGATCATCTCGGCGGCGATGTCGACATGGTGGCGGTGATCAGGGAGCTGCTGGCCGTGCAGAAGCGCAGGAAGATATCGTTGCCGATGCGGCCGGACCATGGGCATCAGATGCTCGATGATCTGAACAAAACGACCTATCCCGGTTATAGCGCCATCGGCCGGCTCCGTGGTCTGGCAGAGCTGCGCGGCGTACAGTGGGGTCTGGCGTTCGGCGAACTGAAATAAGTCATTTATGAATAAGCATGCGTTCGACAAGACGACTTACCAACAACGGCGGGCGAGATTGAAGCAGCAGCTTGGCAAGGGGCTGATCCTGCTGCTCGGCAATGAAGAAAGCAGCATGAACTACCGGGATAATGTATATCCTTTTCGTCAGGACAGCAGCTTTCTGTATTTTTTTGCATTGGACAAGCCCGGATTGGCGGGTGTCATCGATATCGACAACGACCGGGAGATGATCTATGGACGCGATCTGACGATGGATGAGATCGTGTGGACGGGCCCTCAGCCGTCGCTGGCCGAGCAGGCCGTTGCGGCGGGGATCACGCAGGTATTGCCTGTCGCCTCGCTGGCGGGCGATCTGGTCTCCGCGCATGCCGCAGGCCGCACCATCCATTTTCTGCCACCCTACCGGCCGGAGAATGTGCTGAAGCTAAGCGCGTGGCTGAGCCTGGCGCCGGGTATGGTCAGGGACCGCGCTTCTGTGCCGCTGATCAAAGCAGTCGTGGAGCAGCGCAGCATCAAGAGCGAGGAGGAGATCGGGCAGATCGAAGAGGCCGTAGACATTACAGCCGCGATGCATGTGGCGGCGATAAAAGGCGCGCGCGACGGGATCACCGAGGCGCAGCTGGCGGGAGGGTTGCAGGGCATTGCCATTGCCGGCGGCGGAAATCTTGCTTTTCCAACCATCCTGACGGTGAACGGAGAGGTCCTGCACAATCACTATGGCCCTACGGTCATGCGGGAAGGGCGGATCGCGATCTGTGACAGCGGGGCGGAGAATGCGATGCATTATGCCGGGGATATGACACGCACATTTCCCGTAGGCAGGAAGTTTACGGCGCTGCAGCGGGAGATGTATGATATCGTGTTGGGATCGCAGGTGGCCGCCATACAGGCGTTGAAGCCGGGAGTGCTTTTCCGGGACGTACATGCGCTGGCGGCGCGGAAGCTTATGGAGGGGTTGAATGCCGCAGGCGTCACCAGGGGCGATCCGGCCGAGGCCGTGGCGGCGGGTGCGCATACCATCGTTTTCCAGTGCGGGCTGGGGCATATGATGGGGTTGGACGTACATGATATGGAAGATCTGGGAGAGGAATATGTGGGATATACCGGGACGTTGAAGAAGAGCAGGGAATTCGGGTGGAAATCGCTGCGGCTCGCCCGGGCGCTCGAGCCGGGTTTTGTGGTGACGATCGAGCCGGGGCTTTACTTTATTCCGGAGCTGATGGATCAATACCGGGCCGAGAGGAAATACATGGATTTCATCAATTACGATAGGTTGGACACATTGCGTGGGTTCGGCGGAATAAGGATCGAAGAGGATCTCCTTATCACGGCTACGGGTAGCCGGGTATTAGGCCATCCGCTGGCTAAGACGGCTGATGAGATCGAGACATTGCGGGGAAATGTCTGAAGCGATAGATAAAGCTTAACAGAAAGATGCGGCCAGGCAGGTTTGTCTGGCTGGTCTCTTTGTAATTGATGCCGATGGTCTGGGTATAATTACTCACCGTATTCAGGAGACCGAAGGCGGAGAAACGGATCTGGGCGCTGCGGTTGCGCAGGAGATCCTTGGAGACGCTGGCATTCCAGAGCGCCACCGATCTCGAGGGCAGCGAGCCCTGCGGGCCGGTGATCTGCAGGTTATAATTGCTGGCAATGGTGATCGCTCCGGGCAGCTCATAGGAGGCGTCGACCGAATAGTTCTGCAGCCAGGTATTCGTATTTTGCCCGGGGTCGACAGAATACTGCGTATTCGTATAATTCACGCCGGCAACGGCTTCCACGAACATCTTTTCTACGGGATGGAAATTCAGTTTCCATGTGCCGCCCCAGCCGAAGGAGGAATTCACATCCTGCACGCCATTGAGAAGGCTGACGTCACGCCCATAGTTGAAGCGGACGCCAATGCTGCTGTTACCTTTCCGTTGATCGCCCAACGGGAAGCCGTAGGTGATATTGGAGCTGGCATGCCAGACGCCGTCTACATTGATATATTGGATCTGTTGGATACCGCCGGCCAGGATCGTGGTGGACGGGGTGATCTCGTGTTGGATAAAGTTACCCTGCAGACCGATCTGCAGGTTTCGAAAGTTCCGGCCGTTGAAGTTTGTATAGGTGGCCTTGACGTTATGCGTGAGCTGCTGGAGCAGGTCCGGGTTACCGATCCTGACCAGGAAGGGGTTGGTGAGATCGGGTAACGGCTGTAGCTGCTGGATCGTAGGGCTGGTCGTATTGGCGGTGTAAACGACCTTTATGTTCTTCCCTCTCGACGGAGTATAGATCAGCGATGCGCGTGGATACCAGTTGGTCTGCCGTTGGTTCAGCAGCGTTTTTGCCGTCAGGTTATGATCGTCGAGATCGCTGAACTGCAGGGTGACGCCGAGCTGGTACCGGTATTTGCCTTCCGTGGCATTGTAGCCCGCGCCGATGCGCTGGATGGTATTATAGTTGAGGAAGTGGTTGGTCGTGAGCGTATTCGGAAGGTCGTAGCTGCCGGTGGCGCTGTCGAAGTCAAAGGCCTGTCTGTCGGAACGGCTGACGGCCCGGTTGATCCGGTAAGAGAAGTCCAGCAGGTGGCCTGGCTTCAGCGGTTCGGTGTAGGCGATAGAAGCGCCATATTCTTCGTTTTTTGATAGCTGCGACTGCGTCTGGTTGGTCAGCGTCCGGGAAAGCAGGCTGCCGGAGCTGTCGAAATTATTGACAAGAGAAAAGATGTTTTGCGGCTGGTCCTGGTGTTCGTAGGATTGGGTCAGGTTGACGAACAGGGTCCGTCCCGGCCGGCGCCAGCGTTGTCGAAAGTTCAGGGCATTGGTGATATTGTATTGATCGGAATGGCTGCTGTTGTCCGTGCGACCCTGGTTGCTGAGATATGTATTTTGCGTCTTTGACGTTTGGATGGCCACCGTGTCGAGGTTAGTGCTGCCGGACCAGGAGGGCGTCACGGTAGTGCGCAGATTGACGAGCGAGAAGCTGTCGATATTATATTCCAGGTAGGCGTTGGCGTGGAGGCTCTGGTTATGGGACACCGAGTGGCTGAGCCGGTTCTCGAGCAGGGAGGAATCGGTGAGGGTCGTTTGCCGCTGGTTGGTTTGGTCCAGCGTAGTATGCGTGCCGTTAGTGCCGGCGTTGAGCGTAAAGGTCAGCGCTTTGTGTTTGTCGGTGCGGAAGTTCAGCTGCAGGTTATCGAATTTTTGGATGCCGCCCGATCCCGGTCCGTTCTTATTATCGGCGCCGGTGAACTGATTGTTCATGTTGTTGATGTTACCGGTGCCGAAGAGCCAGGAGGTACCGAGGGTAGTGGCCGTGCCGCCGGCGGAATAGCTGCTAGTGGCCGAGGAAGGGTTGGCGGGACCGCCGGAGCCGGTACCGGCGTAGACCTTGCCGAAGTAACCCTTTTTACGATTCTTTTTGAGCCGGATGTTGAGCGATTCTGTTCCGGTAGTCTCCTGAACGCCGGTGAGCCGGGCCCTTTCCGTTTGCGAGTTGAAGGCTTCTATCTGGTCTACGATATCGGCGGGAAGGTTTTGAGTGGCGGTACGCGGGTCGTCGAGAAAGAATTCTTTGCCGTCGAGATAGATCTTGTCGATCTTCTGGCCCTGCATGGTGATGTTACCGTTCTTGTCCACCTCGATGCCCGGGAGCTTGCGCAGCAAGTCTTCCACGGTGGCATTCGGCCTGGTCGGAAAGGCGCCGGCATTGAACGCGATCGTATCGTTCTTGACGATTGCCGGCGGGATATTGGCGTGTACCACGACTTCCATCATCGCGGTGGCTTCCTGGCGGAGCAGGATGCGGACCCTTTTTCCCGTGGTGTCCGTCTGGCTCAGCGTGACAGCTGTAGTGTCGGTGGCATAGCCGAGATAGGAGGTGACGAGCTGATATTGTCCGGGGGACAGATTGCGGAATGTGAAACCCTGTTTACCGCTGCGGACGCGATGCAGTAATGAGGCGGCAGGCAGTTTTAGTAAGGAGATGGTTGCGTCTTCCAGGGACTGGCCGCTGAGACTGTCTTGTACGGCGCCATGGATGAAGTGAATGGAAGTCTGGGCATGACTACTGCAGCAAACAATCACGAATATGACAAGGGTGGCTATTTTTCGATACATAACGGCTTGCGGCAAAGGTAAGATGCAATCGTGTAAGATTGACAATTAATGTGATCATCGGTGAATATGATCATCATCGATGCGGCAGCGTTTTATAATCACCGGGGGTATCGAGATCGCGGAGAATATGATCGGTGGACATGGCGACGCGGAAATGGTGCGGCGTGTTGGCGCGGACCAGGGATTTAGCGCCTTCCTGTTCGGGGAGCGCCAGCAAGGCATCGTGATAAGCGCGGGAGAAGGTCACCGGGTTGCCGGTTTGGTTTTGATATTCGGGTAGAATGATACAATGGTCATCCCGGCGATATTGCTGTTCGAACGCCATTTTAAGCAGGACATAATCACCCGCTGTCAGCAGGACCATGTCTGCGAGACAGATCATGAAGCCATCGCCGCGGGCGATGCGGATGCCCGTTTGGATGGAGCTGGTCATGCCGGTATGGTGGACAGGATTATGGACGAACCGGACAGGCAGGGGATGGAGGGCCGTCTCTATGGCAGCGGGTTCGTGACCCGTGACGACGATGAGCTCTCCGACGGCGGCGGCCGACAGCTGTTCGGCGGTATGGTAGATGACGGTCCGATCCTGCCAGGGCAGCAGGAGCTTATTGACCGGGCCCATTCGCCGGGAGGAGCCGGCGGCCAGCAGAATAGCACTTAGCATGATTAAATGTAGCGTAAATTATCGTTACTGCTTCGTACCTTCACCCAACACACACTCCGAATGAAAAGACCGATGACGCTTCTTGCCGGGATCGCATTTTTAAGTTTGTTTATGTTGGCCGGATGGCAGCTTCCCGCGCAGTCGCCGGCGTCTTCCGCGAAGCCGGGGGTAAATAATCAGCCTCCTTTTTGGAATGAGATCGCCGGGTTCAGGCACCGGGACAGTATCCAGCATCCGCCTGTCAATGCGATCCTGTTTATCGGGAGCTCGTCATTCCGCAAGTGGACTACGGTGCAGAACGATTTTCCCGGGTATCCGATCATCAATCGCGGCTTTGGCGGGTCCACACTGGACGATGTCATCCGGTATGCCGGGCAGATCATTTATCCCTATCGTCCACGCGAGATAGTGATCTACTGCGGCGATAATGATCTGGCTGCGGGCAAGAGCGCCAGGAAGGTGTTCAAGCGGTTTGTCAAATTATACGATATGATCCGCAAGCATCTCGGGAATATCGATATCGTGTATGTATCGATCAAGCCGAGTCCCAGCAGGGAGAAGCTGATGCCGGAGATGGAGAAGGCCAATGATCTGATCCGGAATTTTACTGCGGAGCGAAGCCATGCGAGCTTCGTGGATGTATATCATCTCATGCTGAATCAGCAGGGCCATCCGATGGATAATCTCTTTGTAGGAGATAAGCTGCACATGAATGCCAGGGGATATAAGATCTGGCAACAGGCGATACAACCCTACCTGGATAAATAACTCCACTATTCCTGACAAGGGCCGCGGATCAAAATTTGGAAAGTTAATCCCAAACTGGGACGCATCCCGCAGATAGGGCCTGCCTTTTAGATTTCATTTTCAACTATTTAGGAACTGGTATGCTGATTGTTTTCCCTTAGTCGTCCGCCGCCGGGACGCGAACGGCAAGGACGGAACAAGCACTAATCTTTACCCAAATATTGAAAACTATGACACACGCAAACACATCCGAATTAGAAATCCTGAAGAGTAAGATAATGGAATTGCAGAGCGCATTGTTCTTTAATGAGAGCACCTCCATTGTGAAACTCCCGACGCATGTGATCTCGGATGTCGAGCTGGATAGTCAAGGGCAGGTCTGGTTTGTGATCCCGAAACCCGCTATGCATATCGATGCATACGAAAAAGAGATCCCTGCCAAGCTGGATTTCTTCAAGAAAGGGAGAGATTTCTTTGTCAAGATCAGGGGCATAGCTTATCTGCAGACCGATCTCCAAGAAGCGAAAGCTATGGTTTCCGCCGGGATGTACGAGCGGATGAGCGATGAGCAGGTGATTGCCGTCAAGGTGGCGGTTGTCGAAAGCAGCCTCGTAGACAATACTCCCAAACCTGCTCAAAACTGGTTGCAGGCCAGCAGGTCGCAATTGTCGAGCTGGTTCTTCTAAACAAGCATACTGCGCGTGTTACATATAGGAAGCTGAGTCCGCCACTTGTGGCGGATTTCAGTTTTATGGAGGTTTTAGCGCATATATGTTGGCGTTAGTAAACCGGAAGATGAAAAGGCATGGACAAAAAAAAAGGTCCACTGTAGAAACAGCTGACCTCTAACGATTGCTTGCCATATGAAAACTCTTTATATCGATGGGCTCTTTTCTATCGAGCCCTGCTATATCGCGTTTTGATGATACAAATATACGGCGGTTTTATGGCAGGATGGAGACATCTTATTGTTAATTCTATTATGCCAAAACTGTGAAAAAAAGAATAAAACCCTTACTGGTACTGCGTTTCAGCGGACACTTCGAATGAAGCCCAACGAAAAAAACAAGTGTTTATACCTAGAAAAATCGCGTCACCATCCTGTGCTATCCTGCTCATTCGCTTGCGGTTTTTGGGTAAAAATGGCATATTTGTAGTATTATGGCTGACAAGAATCCAAAGAGCGATCTCGGGAAAATAGTCCAGCAGACCATGCCGGATATCGTGGAGATGCGATTGCGGGAATACCTGAAGCAGAAATCCCTGAAGCCGGGCGATCCTTTGCCGAAGGAGGTCGATCTGGCCGAGTCGCTGGGTGTGAGCAGGAATGTCGTGCGGGAGGCCTTGAGCCGGCTCCGGATGTTGGGAATGGTGGAGACGAAGAAAAAGCGGGGGATGGTGCTGGCGCATCCCGATATTCTCAGTTCCTTTGAGCGGGTCCTGGATCCTTCCATTATCGGCGAGAACACCTTAAAAGACATATTCGAGCTGCGGCTGGTGCTCGAGATGGGACTGGCCGAACTTATCTATGCCCGCAAGACCAAAAAGGATGTGGAAGATTTGAAGCAGATCGCCTTGAAACAGATGGATGAGAAAAAGGGAGCATTCCGCGTCAAGAACGAGATCGAATTCCATGGAAAGCTGTATGAAATAAGCGGCAACGACACCTTGAAGCGTTTTCAACAGATGCTGCTTCCCATCTTCGATTATGTGGTAAAAACCGAACCCAGGTTCATTTCCGGGAAGGTATCCCATCTGGATCTGGCGAACCTGCTTGAAAAGGGTAGCAAGGAGGACTTCCGCCGGGGAATGTATGAGCATCTCAAGCCCCATTTTGACCGGTTAAAACGATAAGCCCGCATTTTTTCGGAATTATTTTTTGTCACAAGCGATATTCCCGCTACATTTGTTATGTAGTACATAAGTACTATAGAACGTAATACTTGTCAAAAATATGAAACCATTACGATTGCTTGTGATGACGGTGGCATGTCTATTGTCGCTGGCCGTCACCTACGGTCAGTCTCTTTCCTCCGTCACGGGAAAAGTGACGGACAGCACCGGTAAAGGTATGGAAGGCGTGACCGTAAAGATAAAAGGAGGCAAGGGCGCCACGGTAACGAATGCCGATGGTGATTTTATGCTTTCTATTCCCCGTCCGGGGGCTATGCTGGTATTTTCCGCGGTCGGCTTTTCCCCAAAGGAAATGCGGGCGACGTCGGGCGCCATGCAGGTCATGCTGGAAAGGGTCGTCGAGAACATGCAGGACGTCATCATCGTCGGATATACGCAGCAAAGCCGGGCCAGGACGACGGCGGCCGTCTCCAAACTGGGTCCGGATGAGATGAAGAATGCGCCGGACGCCAACCCGGTGCTGGCGCTTCAGGGCAAGATGGCGGGAGTGAACGTTCCCGTAAGCTCGGGCCAGCCGGGCGCCTCGCCGGCCAATATCATCATCCGTGGGGGCACCAAGCTCAATCCTTATGGAACAGGCATCGGCAACAGCGGCGGCAACGCCATCGGGAGCTCTGACGCTACGAGTCCGCTGGTGATCATCGACGGAGTATTCCGGCCGATGGCAGATGTGAACCCTTACAATATAGAATCGCTGCAGGTGATGAAGGATGCCGCGGCCACGGCCATTTACGGCGCCAGGGGCGCCAACGGCGTCATCGTGATAAAGACCAAAACCGGGCGTTTCGGCAGCAGACCCAGGCTTTCTTTTAATCATCGGACCACCTGGGAAACCAACTCACGGAGCCTGGACTATATGAATGCGACGCAATACCTCAAGCTGGCCCGTACGACCGTGTTCAATACCCACGATGCACTGGACAAGAACAGCCTGCTGAACAACGGAGGCTTTTCCGCGGGTACCAAGGTGTATACCGCCAAGGGCCAGTACGGCGTGAACATCAATCTCACCGCGCTGTATGACAATATCGTAGCGGTGGAAGGTCAGGACTATGTGAACAACCTGATCAAAAATAAAGGGTTCAAGACGATGGATGATCCCATCAACCCGGGCACCACGTTGTTATATGCCGACAACCACTACCAGGATCTCATTTGGGTGACCGGGCTCACCAATAACGATAACGTCTCCGTGGATGGGGGCAGCGACAAGGCCAATTATTTCCTGTCGGCGGGCTATACGGATCAGGCGGGCACCTTTATCGGTACCAACTACAAGCGTTATGATGCCCTGGGTAACTTTGGTTTCAAGCCGGCGGACAACTTCAAGATAGATGCAATGGTGAACTATCAGGACATCGTTCCCAATTATGTGGCGGCCTTTGTGAACGAGCTGGCGAGAGGGACGCGGATCACCCCGCTGATCCGGGTTTTCAAAGACAATGGAGATCCGATGCCGGGCGAGCTGTATACCGTTCCGAACCGGCTGCATACCCTGAAATACGAGGATACAAGAGTATCTACCGAACAATTCATCAGCCGGCTGGCGGGTGACTGGACCATTACCCGGGGATTGCACTTCAAACCATCGGTGTCCTATCTCGCTAAGGACTACCGGTATATGTTCATGCGAAAGCAGACGCCTTCCAACGAGATCCAACCTTCTACGCAAAGACAAAAGAACGAGTCCACGACGAATACCCGGCAGTTGATGATCGACCAGATCCTTCAGTACGATTTCAATGTAGGCGACAATCATCATTTTACCGTTCTGGGTGGCTTCAACTATACCCGGAACACGGGCAATACCATCAATATCGGTTCACAGCGGGCCACCAACGACTATATCTATACCATCAGCGAGCCACCGAACAGCACGATCAACGGCGTCACGACGACGAATGTCACCGCCTTCGGGACTTCGCTGAGCGAAACCCGTTCCGCCAGCTATTTCGGGCAGTTCAACTACGATTATGACGGCCGGTATCTGCTGAGCGGCGCGTTGCGGTATGACGGGTTCTCGAACTTTGCCCCGGATAATAAATATGCTTTCTTCCCATCTGTTTCGGCGGGTTGGAACGTAGCCCGGGAGAAGTTCTGGCATATAGCCCCGGTAAGCACCCTGAAGCTGCGGGCCAGCTGGGGACAGGCCGGGAACAACGACCTGAACATCACCGATACGTATGGGAATTATTCCACGACGACCTATGCACAGGGATCGGGTGTTGTCAGGGCCAATCTCTCCAACCCCAATCTGAAATGGGAGGTGACCACCACGACCGACGTAGGGACCGAGATCTCGTTTTTCAGGGACAGGTTGGGACTTATCGTAGACTATTACAATAAAGTTACCAGCGACCGGTTGGCGTCCAAGCCGCTTCCTTCCGAGGCGCCTTTTGCTTCCATTCCTTACAACAACGGAAGCCTGAGGAACAGGGGCGTGGAAGTGGAGCTGACCTATTCCACATCGAAGTCGCATGCTGTTACCTGGAACACCAATTTCAGCTTTGCCCTCAACAAGACGGTGATCACGAAGCTGCCTGCCAATGGCCGGTTGAAGAATCGGCAGGGCGGGGATGTGATCTGGGATTCCAAGACCAAACAACTGGTCGAAGCAGGCGGGTATGCCGAAGGCGAACGGGTCGGCGCGCTTTACGGGTACAAAGTCCTGGGCGTATTCAGCACCGATGCGCAGGCCGCGGCGTGGAATGCCAAGATCAAGGATAATCTGGCTTCTCCCTCCGGTATCAAGGTGGGTAAACATGCCGGCGACTATATTTTCCAGGACACCAATGGGGACGGCATCATCGATGCCAAGGACCAGGTATTCATGGGTTGGCGGACGCCGCTGATCATGGGCGGTATGCAGAATACCGTTTCCTACAAAGGCTTTTCGCTGCGTGTGGCCTTCGACTTTTCGCTCGGGCATACCATCAGCAATGGCGCGTTGGCCCGGAGCCTCGGACAGGGTAGGGCATACAACGAAGGAGCGCCGAAAACGGCCCTGGGTTCGAAGATCTGGCAGAAAGAAGGCGACGAGGGGAAGAAATATGCCCGGTTCTCGTTTGCCGACTATGACTTCGGTCAGCGAAACTACCTGAGGAATGCCACGCTGGGAACGAACTACACCTATTCGTCGGACGTCTCGACGATGCTCGAAAAAGGCGATTTTCTCGCCGTCCGCGAGATCGCGCTTTCTTATGAGGTCTCCTCTTCCCTCGTGAAGCGGTTCCATGCGACGGCACTGAACATCGTCGCGAGCGTCAATAACCTGGGATATATCACTAAATATACCGGATTCAACCCCGAGAGCTATACGGGTGTGGATGGCGGCGGGTATCCCCGGCCGAGACAGTATTCATTGGGAGCAACCCTGAAGTTTTAAAACGAAATCATCATGCAAAAGATATTTAACATCCTGATAGTGCCGGCCTGTTTGCTTTTCCTCTCGACGGGTTGTAAGAAAATGCTGGAGGTAACCCCGCAGTCCAGCATCACCGAACAGACATATTTCAAGAGCGAGGGAGATTTCGAGCCTTATCTTACGGGCATCTATCCCAGCATGCGGTCGCTTGCCAATAATGTCACGTATGGCACGGAGCGGAGCGAAGAGCTCGTGCCGGCCCTGAACTCGCGGTTTACTACGGCATGGTCGCAGATACTCAGTCCCACTACCGGAGCATTGAATTACAATGCCTGGTACCAGGCTATCGGCAACTGTAACCTGCTGTTCGACAAGATCAAGGGTTTTTCGTTTGCCAGCGCCCCCGACACCAAGGCGAGGATCCTGGCCGAGACGTATGCGTTGCGCGCCTATTTTTATTTCCATCTGACGAGGATCATCGGCGATGCCCCCATAATGTTGCAGGCGGTTGAAAATGAGAATGTGCCGTTGCTGGCCCGTTCTCCCGCCAAGGACGTCATGAAGCAGATCTTCAGCGATCTCGACTCTTCGATCTACTTTTTTAAATCGATGAGCAATTTCTCGGTAAAAAGCTATCCCTCCAAATACCGTTTTGCCTACGGTTCCGTGCAAGCGCTGAAGACAGATGCCAAATTGTGGAGCGCCAAGGTGCTGGGCGGAGGAAGCGCCGACTTTAACGATGCCATTGCCGCGGCATCGGAGGTAGAGGCCTCGGGGCTGACGCTGAACGCCGACTTTGGAAAGGTCACGTCGACACGTGCATCGAACAACCCGGAGGTTGCGCTGGCGGCCTACTATCTGCGGGACGAGACGGGGGCCAACTATGCGCTGAACGCTTTGCCCTATCTGGTGGGAGGGGCGCAGGGAGCGGTCAATATCGACAGCCTGCCTTACGTACAGACCACGACGAACGGACAGGGCGCTTACCAGATAAGCCCGCAATCGAAGGCGTTGTTCACCAATCCCAAAGACAAGCGGATACCCTACACCTGGGTCACGCAAAGGAATATCGATTCCCGTACCAAGGACACCGTACCGGGCATCTCGTGGATCACCAAATACACGGGGACAAAATATTCGGATGACCGGGTATCGGACAATGATATCATCATGTACAGGCTTGCGGATGTCTATCTCATGAAAGCCGAGGCGTATGCCGGTGTGGGCAATACTGCCGACGCCATTACCTACCTGAACAAGGTGCGCAACCGTGCCGGCACCGGGGATTATACCGGCGCCACGGATGAGCCGTCGGTGGAGCGCGAATTGCTGAACGAGCGGGGCCGGGAGCTTTTCTTTGAAAACAAGCGGTGGTATGACCTGGTACGATTCCACTCCGCCGGCACGATCAATGTCTATACCTATGTACCCAATCTTGCCGGAAAGACCACACCCTTATACTGGCCGCTGAATACAACCGTACTGGCGAACAATAGCAAGCTGACCCAGACGCAAGGGTATTAATTTCAAAAACAGTATTATGAATAAAATCGAAGGATTGATTGCGGCGGCGTTTACCCCGTTCTATGAAGATGGTTCCGTTAACAGGGAGATGATCCCGCGATTGGTGGATAAATTGGTTGGGGATGGGATCAAGGGCATTTTTGTTTGCGGCAGCAATGGGGAAGGACCTAATATGACCATCGGGGAGCGGAAACTGGTTGCCGAAGAATTTGTGAAGGCTGCCGCGGGCAGGCTGAAGATCATCGTACATGTCGGACACAGCAGCATTACCGAGGCGCGGGCGCTCGCAGCCCATGCCGCGGCCATAAAAGCCGACGCCTTTTCGTCGGTAGCGGCCTTTTATTTTAAACCCAGCTCTGTACAGAACCTGGTAAATTGTATGGCCGAGATTGCAAGCGCAGCGCCGGCATTGCCGTTCTATTATTATCATATCCCGCATCTAACCGGTGTCGGTATGGACATGATGGCCTTTCTGCAATTGGCGGAAGGCGTTATTCCCAATCTGGCAGGGATAAAATATACGGCCACGACGCTACAGGAGTATCAGAGCTGTCTCAATTACAAGAAGGGCCGGTTCGACATTCTCTACGGGGTGGATGAATTATTGTTGCCTGCGCTGGCCGTCGGCGCCAGGGGAGCTATCGGCAGCACCTATACATTTGCCGCGCCGCTGTATCTGGCGACGATGGAGGCATTCAGAAAAGGAGACATGAAGGCGGCCCGTGAATCGCATGCCTTTATGGTGGAGGTGATACGGGTCCTGCTGAAATACCCGCCGATCCCGGGTCAAAAGGCGATCATGAAGATGCTGGGCTGGGACCTCGGGCCATGTCGGCTGCCGCTGGCTAACCTGGGCCAGGAAACCTTCGATAAATTTTACAGTGAGCTGGCAGAGTTGTCATTTTTTGAGAAATTGCCTACAAAATCAGCAGCATGGCATTGAGAAGCTTGTGTTTCCTCTTTTTAATCATCTGTACTATGAAAAGCATGGGTCAGGATACTACGGGAAATGTTTTTTTTTCCTGGAGCCAGGCGAAAGCGGTGCCGGATGCCGATGGCTTTGCAGGCAGCTATGCCGGTGTCAGCAATGGCGCCTTGTTGGTAGCGGGTGGAGCGAATTTCCCCGGCGGCGGGCGTCCGTGGAGCGGTGGCGTCAAAAAGTGGTACGATAACATCTTTGTGCTGGAAAGCCCCGGCGGGCGGTGGAAGGAAGCCGGCAGGCTTCCCCGGCCCATGGGATATGGCGTTTCGCTGACATACCAGGATGGCGTCGTGTGTCTAGGGGGCGGTGATGCGGAAAGGAATTATGCGGATGTCTTTATCTTGAAATATACCGGCGGATCCGTGAAGGTCGTGCCGTTGCCGGCCATGCCGGGACCGGTGATCAATGCATGCGGGGCGATCGTGGGTCATAAACTGTATATCGCGGGCGGGATCGCCACGCCCACCGGCTTGACGACAAACAGCTTTTGGTGTATGGATCTTTCCGATGCGGATACGAAGTGGCAGGTGCTGGCATCTTTTCCGGGTCCATCGAGGATGCTGGCGGTCGCCGGTGCACAGGATGATAATTTTTATCTTTTCGGGGGCGTGCATCTGGCCGCGGAGCCGGGCGCCGCTGCAGGTTCGACGCCGCAAAGAGAATACCTGAAAGACTGCTGGACCTATATGCCGGATAAGGGTTGGAAGCGGATTGCCGATCTGCCTCATCCCGTGGCAGCAGCGCCTTCGCCTGCATACAATGCGGGACAAAGCCATCTGATGCTGTTTGGCGGGGACGATGGAGGTCTTGCTTCGCAGGTAGCGGTATTGAAGGATGAACATCCGGGTTTCCGAAACGAACTATTGGCCTACAATACGCTCACCGATTCCTGGTCGGTGATGGGCAAGATACCGGTGGATAAAAAGGCTGATGCGGTCGCTAATACGAACGGCAGCGTGTATGCGCCTGTGACTACGCCACTGGTCGTCTGGAACGGGAATATCGTGCTTACGGGCGGCGAGGTTCGGCCGGCGGTGAGGACCAATAAGGTGCTGATTGCGGCGCCGCGTCAACCTTCCGGAAAGTTCGGCGGTCTGGAC
>DASZOW010000765.1:0-4175 GCA_035550615.1 Puia sp. | reverse complement strand
AGGAACACGGGAGGAGGGTACCTGCACATATACGGATCCGGAAGCGGGATTGGGATATGGGGATAGACCGGATTGCCTGCCGGTAAGAGTCACCTCCACAATGGGACTGTAGGTATACCTGCCATCGATGTCGACCATTCTCAAACGATAGTAATTTTCGCCGATGCGCGAATGCGTATCCGTATAACTGTAATCCGACTCGCCTGAATTATTGTCAGCGGCGGTGACAGCTCCAAGCCCGGTGAAATGAGCCCCGTCCGGAGCATGTTCGATCTCGAAGGATGCCGTGTTGACCTCGTTTACCGTTTGCCAGTTGAGCTGTATCTGCTGGCCGGCGGACGAATGGCCTGTCAAGGAGATCAGGTGCAGGGGAAGCGTACAACCTCCGCTTCCGGCTGTATTGAGCAAGGTCGAGATGCTGTTGGAGGACCAATTGCCGGCCAGGATATCCGGCCAATTATCACCGTCCAGATCGGCGACGGCGATGTCCTGGGGCGTGGTACCGGTGGCATACGTAACCTGGGTATTGAATGAGCTTGTCGAGAATGCAGCCCCGGTGGTCGTCGTATTCTTCAATACCGATGCGGTGGCCGCCCCGGAATTCACGACGGCAATGTCCGGCTTGCCGTCCATATCCAAATCGGCGATCGCTATCCTCCAGGTTGTGCTGCCTGTCGAAAGATCGACTTTCGGGTCGAAGGAACTGGTGCTGAAAGCGCCGCTGCTGGTGATCACATTCCTGAAGAGGGAAACAGTGGAGCTGGTCCTGTTGCATGCTACTATATCGGGCTTGCCGTCGCCATCGAGGTCGCCGATGGCTACGCCTGTGGCGTTGTTCGTCGCGGCCAGATCGACCTTGGCGGCTAAAGTGCTGCTGCTGAAGGCTACTCCTTTAGTGCTGGTGTTGCGGAAAAGCGAGACGGTACTGCTATTATAGCTCGTTACAGCAATATCCGGCTTGCCGTCGCCGTCCAGGTCGCCGAATGCCGCCATCTGCGGGTTGCCATCCGTGGCGAAATTCACGGCAGCACTAAAGGAGCTGGTACTGAAGGCCGCACCGCTGGTGGTGGTGTTCCGTAGCAGGGAGAGTACGCCGCCATTGCTCACTACGAAAAGATCGGGCTTCCCGTCGCCGTCTACATCCCCCATCGTGACCCAGCGGGTCTTGAAACCTGTTGAAAAATCGACGTGGGTGTCAAAGGAGATCGAACCCACGGTGCTGGTATTGCGGAGGATAGAGACATTGCTGGAAAGGAGGTTGCCGGTGGCAAGGTCGGGTTTGCCGTCACCGTCGAGATCGCCGATAATAACATTATTAGGATCATCCGTGCCGAGCGAAATGTCCGCTCTCGCTGCAAAGGTGATAGCGCCGCTGGTGCTTGTATTACGGTAGATGGAGATCGTTTTGCCGCCGTTTGCCGCAACGGCAACATCAGGTTTGCCGTCCCCGTCGAGGTCGCCAATGGCTACACCATAAGGACTCGTGGAAGTGGCGAAATCGGTTTTTGGAGAAAGAAAAGAACTGGTAATGACACATCCGCTGCCTTGAGTAAGAATAAAGGGAGCATTCGACCAGGCCGTAAGTGTGTTCACCGTTATCGCGATGGGCTGATAGTTTGCTCCGCTGGGAGCGGTAACGGTGAGAGCGGTGGCGCTCGCGGCGGTGACCGTGGCCTTCGCCACGCCGAAATAAACAACATTATCGGCGATGTTGGAGCCGAAATTGGTTCCCGTTATGGTGACGCTTGTGCCTGCAGGTCCCGACGTGGGGCTGAAACTGCTGATGGTGGGCTGGCTGTAGCCATGCAACACGGCCAGAAAACATAGCGCAATGAGTGCAACAAAACGATTGGAGAGCTTCCTATCATTACGGATTTTAGGCAAACGGGGTTTCATTGCACCAAAATAAGAAAGAACTGTTCACTTTCCTAGATCTATCCGATATTTACAGGCATCCAGGAATGACAAATGCCCCTCCCGGGGCATCCATCGTTGGCGGAGAGAGAGGGATTCGAACCCCCGGAAGTGTTACCTTCAACGGTTTTCAAGACCGCCGCAATCGACCGCTCTGCCATCTCTCCGGGCGCAAAATTAGGGTCTACGGGTAAACGGACAAATATTTTTGGCCTTGGGCATTTTCGTATTTTTGCACAAATTTTTGGTTTGAAGCATCTGCAGGCCCTAAATAAGTATTTCTGGAAGTATCGGTGGCGATTTTTGTTGGGCATCATCTTTATCATCCTGTCTAACTATTTCCGCATCCTGACACCGCAGATCACCGGTTACGTGGTCAACTCCGTCGAAAGCGAGCTGCGGGACCATGTTGCTGCAACAAAACTGCCGCCGACCACCGCGGCGGAAACTGCCGGCGAAGCCAAAGCGGCCAGCCAAAACCCGACCACCGCCGCCACATCCCCCAAAGACACGGCCAACTACGACATCCTGGTGCGCCGCTTCATCGGCGCCATGGACGCCCGCCACGCCTCTTTTGGCCAAAAGGTGGTCTTATGCGGCGTCACCCTCCTCGTCCTGGCCCTGATCAGCGGCGGCTTCCTGTTCCTCATGCGTCAGACCATCATCGTCATGAGCCGGCATATCGAGTACGACCAGAAAAAGGAGATCTATGGCCATTACCAGCAGCTCGACACCAATTTCTATAAAACCCATTCCACCGGCGACCTGATGAGCCGGATGGCGGAAGATGTCAGCCGCGTCCGGATGTATACCGGCCCGGCGATGATGTATCTCGGCAACCTGCTGGTCACGATCGCCTTTAGTCTCTTCTTCATGCTGCGGAAAGACCCGCTGCTGAGCCTGTACGTGCTGACTCCGTTACCCATCCTGGCCATCACCATTTATTATGTCAATACCGTTATCCATCAGCGCAGCGAACATATCCAGGCATTATTGAGCAACCTGACGACCAATGCCCAGGAGTCATATAGCGGCATCCGGGTCATCAAATCCTTTGTACAGGAAAATGCCATGCTCCGGTTCTTTAGCCACAATAGCGAGGAATACCGGAAGAATGCCGTCAACCTGGCTAAGGTTGAGTCGATCTATTTCCCCTCCATGGGATTGATGATCGGGCTAAGCACGCTGCTGACCATCATGATCGGCGGTATCTATGTCATCTATGGCCGCCACAATACGGATATCGGCACCATCACGGAATTCGTGATCTATATCACCATGCTCACGTTCCCGGTAAGCGCCATCGGCTGGGTCGCCAGCATGGTCCAACGGGCTTCCGCTTCCCAGAAACGGCTCAATGAGTTCCTGGATACCGTGCCGGCCATCCGCAACGCCCCCACGGCCATTCAACAGCCATTACAGGGCCATATCGTATTTCAGGGCGTCGATTTTACCTATCCCAATACCGGCATCCACGCGCTGACCGATTTCAACCTGGAGATAAAGAAAGGGGAAAAGATCGTCATCGTCGGCAGGACCGGCAGCGGCAAGACTACGATCGCGCAGCTGCTGCTTCGCATGTATGACCCCGACAAGGGCCAGATCCTTATCGACGGCGCCGATCTCCGGCAGCTCGATCTGCAGGACCTGCGTCGCCAGATCAGCTATGTGCCACAGGACGTTTTCCTTTTCAGCGATACCGTTTCGGGGAATATCCAGTTCGGTCTGGAACGGCCCGACGAAGAAAAGGCACGGCTGGCCGCCCATTTCGCCAGCGTCGACAAGGAGATCCAAGGGTTCTCCAACAAATACGACACCATGATCGGCGAACGCGGAGTAACCCTCAGCGGCGGCCAGAAACAACGCATTTCTATAGCCCGCGGCCTCATAAAAGACCCCGAGATCATCGTTTTCGACGATTGCCTGAGCGCCGTCGATGCCCGCACGGAAAAGGAGATACTGGGTAACCTGTATCAATATTTACAACAAAAGACCGCCATTATCATTACTCACCGCATCTTTTCGCTATTCGATTTCGACCGGATCGTGGTGCTGGAAGAGGGGAAGATCGTAGAAACGGGCACCCACCAGGAACTCATGGCCCTCAATGGTTACTACACCTACCTCTATGAGCAGCAGCAGGCCGAGAACACGCCCGCATAATCCCGCAAAAGCGGCGGCCGCCACAGCAAAGCCGACCACAGGCCCGCTATCCAAAGACGAAAGTGTCGTTATTAGTATCTACAATTGTTGTGGAAATT
>DASZOW010000764.1:0-17471 GCA_035550615.1 Puia sp. | reverse complement strand
AAGGAATTTCAGCAGATCGGCTTCTTTTTGCGTCAGGTTGAACACCTCGGAACCGATGGCCAGTTTCAGATCCGTATACGAGAAATTGAGCTGCCCGATGGTAAAAGTCACGGTCTTTTCCGAATGCATCTTCCGGGTCCTGCGCAGGAACACTTCCATGCGCATCAGGAGCTCCTGGATGCTGAAGGGTTTGGTGATATAGTCATCGGCCCCGCTCTGAAATCCTTTGATCTTGTCTTCTTCCATGGACCGGGCTGTCAGAAACAGGATGGGCACCATATCGCTCTGCTGGCGGATCTTTTTGGCGACGGCGAACCCGTCCTTGTTGGGCATCATGACATCGAGCAGGCAGATGGCGAATTCGTTCTTGTCGAACTTGTCGATGGCTGCCTGGCCGTCGGGGCACAGGACCACCTCGTAACCGGCGTCAATCAAATTATCCTTGATGACATATCCCAGGGAAAGATCATCTTCAGCCAATAACACTTTTACTTTTGACGCTTGTTGCATAGTCTTAGTTAAGAGGAATGAATAATCTGAATTCCGTTCCGATGCCCGGCAGGCTGTTGACCTTGATCTTGCCATTATGGGCGTCGATGATCCTTTTGACAAAATTCAGGCCTAAACCGAAGCCTTTGACGTCATGGATATCGCCGGTAGGAACTCTATAGAATTTTTTGAAGATATTTTTCAAATATTGTTTTTCGATGCCTACGCCGTTGTCTTTGACCGAGATAAAGAACTCGTCGTCGGAATGGCCGGTCTCCACGACGATATGGGGTTCGGCGGAATACTTCAGGGCGTTCTCGAGCAGGTTGACGACAGCCAGTTCGAGATGAGCCTTGTCGGCATGTACGCGCTCCGCTATGCCGTTGATGGCTTCTATCTTGAGTTCGATCTTCGCTTTCTTCTGTTCGATCAGCGGTTGTACCTTGCCGAGAGCCTGCTCTATCAGCTGATGCGGGTCGACCTCTTCTTTCCGGATCGGCAGGTCCTTGGTCTCGATAGAGGCCGTGCGCAGGAGCCGTTCTACCTGGCCTTGCAGGTGTTCCGTTTGGTTGCGGATGATGGTGACATACCGTTCCAGCCGGTCGGGTTTTTGAGAAATAGAGCCCTGTGAAAGCACATCCGATGCGATCTTCATCACGGCCAGTGGCGTCTTGAACTCATGGGTAAAGTTATTGACAAAATCCTTTTGGATCTCCGCCAGGAATTTTTGCCGGTAGAAATAGAACAAACTGGCGGCCAGGCCGATGAGGGCAAGGAACAGGATGACCGTGCTGACGATCCAAAAGTCCATCTGCTCCAGCACATATTCCTGGCGGTGGGGGAAATAGAGGAGAATATGGTCATAGTTCTTCATGACCGGCAGCTCCTGCCTGGGAGCCTTGTTCCCTCTATAGCGCGAGGCAGGGGCGGGAAGGTAATCCTCGTAGACGTATTTCTTTTCCGCGGCGCTATAGGCGCCTAATTTGCAATCCGTGAGCACCCCGAAATCGACAAACTCATCCTGGATATGGAACACGAGGGAATCCTTTGGGGGGATGGTATCGGCCTTGAAAGAGAAATAGTTATCGGCAGGAGCATCGATGAGGTCCTTGACGATGACGCCGGCCTCGTCGTTCATTTCCAGGTCTTCGAAGACACCGCGGATGCTTTTTACGACGTTGATATTGAACTGCCTTTGTTCATAGGAGTACACTTTTTTCAACCAGTAAAGCTGAACGGTGACCACGATTGCTGCAAGCAATGTGGCCGAAAGGACGATCCATTTCAGGGTTGAAGAACGCATGGAATGCAAAATTGCTAAGCATTAATCTTACTACATAACCAAAATAGTTAAGTAGTGGTTAACAGAAAGTAATAATATGAGAAATTTTTCGTTTACAACCAAAAACACCGGATTATGAAAAGATTTGTATTGATTGTCAGTTTGTTGGTTGCTTTTGCCGGATTCGGCTTTGCCCAAACGAAGCCTGCGAAAACCACCAGGGCCAAAACTACGACGGCTGCCACTGCCAAAACGGCTCCCGGTCCGTTGAAGAAAGACGGTACTCCGGATATGCGCTACAAGGCAAACAAGGATGCCGCTAAAGCTGCTCCGGCCGGTCCCACCAAGAAAGATGGCACGGCCGACATGCGGTACAAGGCCAACAAACAAGCCGCAGCGAAACCCGCTAAGGCCGCCACACCTAAAAAGAACTAAACTAATACACTAAAACAAAGAGAACATCATGAAGAAGATTCTGTTTGCATTTGCCCTTTTGATCGGCTTGAGCGCCTTTGCCAGCGCACAGGAGCATCATCCGCCGGTACATCATCCGGTGCACCACACGGTACATCATCGTCCCGTACATCATCCGGTTCATCACACGGTTCACCATCCCGTGCATCATCCCGTACACCACCCGATGCATCATTAAAGAAAATAAAAAACCCCGAGGCCGATCCCCGGGGTTCTTTTTTATAAGCGTTTTTATGCTTTCGCGGGTGTCGTCTTTGTCTTTGCGGGAGTCGTGCTCGCCGTAGTGTCTTTGCCCAGCGGTTTGCCTTTGGCAAAATCCACGAGAAAGGGCGCGGCTACGAAGATCGACGAATAGGTACCGGTAATGACGCCGATCAGCATCGCGAATGCGAAACCACGGGTCACCTCGCCGCCTACGAGGAAGAGGATCAGGATCGTCAGGAATACTGTGAGCGAGGTCATGATCGTCCGGCTCAGGGTGTCGTTGACGGCTTTATTGATGATCTCGCCATTGGAGGCGCCGCGCATGAGGTGGCTATCCTCGCGGATCCGGTCGAACACGATCACGGTATCGTTCATCGAGAAACCGATGACAGTCAACACGGCCGCGATGAAATGCTGGTTGATCTCGAGCGGGAACGGCACAACGGTGTGCAGCCAGGAGAAGACCGCCAGCGTCACGAATACGTCATGCAGCAGGGCGATGATCGTACCCAGCGAATACCGCCAGTCGCGGAACCGGATAAAGATGTACAGGAAGATGATGATCAGGGCAAAGATGGTGGCTTTTATCGAGCCTGCCTTGAGGTCGGCGGAGATGGTCGGCTCGACCTTGGTGCTGCCAGCCAGGAAGCCCTTATCCCCGTTTTTAGTATTGGCGAACTGCGCGTAGGTCGTTCCCTCCGGCAGGAAGGATTTGACCCCGTTGTAGACGGCATTCAGCACCAGCGAGTCGGTGGCCGGACTGCTGTTGTTGATCATATAGTCCGTCGTTATCTCGAGCTGGTTGTTATTGCCATAGGTCTTGATCTCGGGGTTGGTGTTCGTGAGCACCTTTTCGAGCGCCGACCGTACCTGCTCCTGTTGTACGGGCTTATGGAAATTGATCACATAGCTGCGGCCGCCCTGGAATTCCACACCCTTGCGGAAGCCGTGGAAGAAGGAGCCGACGCCCAGGATCAGCACGACGATGGAGATCATGTAGGCCACGCGCCGGTATTCGATGAATTTAAAGCTGGCATGTTTAAAGATGCGGCGCGAGATACCGGTGAAGTACTGGAAGTGGCGGTTCTTGTTGGTATAGAAGTCGGTGATCAGACGCGAGATCAGGATACCGCAGAACAGGGAAAGCAGGATACCGAGGATCTGCGTGGTGGCAAAACCCTTGACGGGACCGAGACCGAAATAGAAAAGGATCAGCGCCGTCAGCAGGGTAGTGACGTGGGCGTCGAGTACGGGCGGCAGCGAACGTTTATAACCTTCCTTGACGGCCAGCTGGTAGGACTTGCCGCGGCTAAGCTCCTCCTTGATACGTTCGAAGATGATAACGTTGGTGTCCACCGCCATACCGACTGTGAGTACCAGGCCGGCGATACCGGGCGCGGTGAGGGTCGCATGCAGGGCGCTCAATACGCCGATGGTGAACAGCAGGTTCAGGATCAGCGCGCCGTTGGCGACCCAGCCGCCGGTATTATAATACACCAGCATGAGGATAAAGATCACGAGGAAGGAGAGCCCGAAGGCCATCATACCCCCGTTGACGGCTTCGCGGCCGAGGGTGGGACCTACCACGTTTTCCGCCTGGATCTTGGCAGGGGCATCGAGCTTACCCGATTTCAGGATGTTGGCAAGGTCCTGTGCTTCCTGGATGCTTTGGTTGGAGCCACTACGCCCGCTGCCCATGGTGATGCGGGACTGGCCGCCGGTGATGGGCTCGTTGACGAAGGGTGCGGAGTAGACGATATCGTCCAGCACGATGGCGATGGGTTTGCCGACGTTCTTGGTCGTCATATCGGACCAGGCTTTCGTGCCTTGTTTGTTCATGCTCATTTCCACGACAACCTCGCTGGTCATGGGATCGAAGTCCTGGCTGGCGTTCTCGATAACGGAGCCTTCGATGCGGGCCTTGTCGCTGCCGGGGATGGTCTTGATCGCATAAAGCTGAAGAACGGGGCTGGGCTTGCCATTCTCATCGAACTCCTGTTTGCCCCACAGGAATTTCAGGTCTTGCGGGAACTGGTTGCGGACAATGGGGTTGGAGAGATAAGAGTTCACGGTACCGGTATCCTTCAACTGGCTCTGGCCGATAAAGGCATAGTATTGCGGCTGACCCGTCTTCGAATCCTGCCGGCCTTCTGCGGGCAGCATTACGCGGAAGAGCGGATTGGCATTGGCGGTGTTCCGTGCGGTATCTTTTTTTGCCGAATCGGCTTTGGCTACTCCGGCGCTGTCGGTGGCCGCCGTATCGGCAGGCTGTACGCCGTTGAGATAGTTCTGCAGCGCTTTATCCGCATTGATCAGCGCGGTCTGCAGCTCGCCGGTATTGTAGACTTCCCAGAATTGCAGATTGGCTGTTGATTGAAGGTATTTGCGTACACGGTCCGGGTCTTTGGCGCCGGCCAGCTCTACGGTAATGACGCCTTTGCTTTCATCGAGATTGATGTTGGGCTGCGCGACCCCGAACTGGTTGATACGATTGTTGAGGACCTGGAAGGTCTGCTTCATGGCGGCGCTGGCCTGGTCGTGGAGATAGGCGATCACCGTGGCATTGGAGGCGTCGTAGCTGATCTTGTTGCGGTTGATGTTCGAGAACAGCGGCGCCAGATGCCCGTTTGGATTGATCTCCTTATACGCGTCTGCAAAACGATCGATGAAGTTGCTGCTGCTGCCCGCCTTGTTCTCCGTGGCGCGGTTGATGGCCTCGAGCAATTGCGGATCGTGCGGGTTGTTGGCGAGACCTTTCAGGAGACCGTCGAGTGCGACGTTCATCGTAACGCTCATCCCGCCTTGCAGATCGAGACCCAGGAGAAGCTCGCTTTCTTTGGCCTTTTGATACGTAGTGCCCCACGGAGTAACCTTGGTTTCTTTGGTGCTGTCCAGCAATCTCGCCTTTCTGGCGTTGATCGCCAGATCGATGGTATCCTGGTAGAGGGCTTGCGCCTCTTTATTGCCCGGATATTTCTGGGCGGCGGATTGCGGATACAGTCTCTTGACATATCCTTTGGCCTTTGCTTCCATGGCCGATTCGTGCTTGTTGACGAAATAGGTGAAGGAAAGCTGGTAGACAGAGATAATGATCAATAAAGCAGCAAAAATACTTACCAGGGCTCTCATTGGAGGTTACGTTTGTTTGTTTTTTTGGAACGGCAAATATAGGTTTTTTCCCCAACGACATGGTTTTTTCCCTAATTTCGCGCCGGTTTTTGACTCAAAAGCCGACCAATTTACAAATTATGCAATTATCCTCCATTCTTTCCCGCTTTAGTGAGCCCGAAACGCTGAAAATGGCCAAGCTGGGCCGTGAGCTTAGAGCCCAGGGCATCGACGTGATCGATCTTTCCCTGGGAGAACCCGATTTTGATACTCCGACGCACATCAAGAATGCCGCAAAAAAGGCCATCGATGATAACTGGAGTCACTACACCCCGGTCGCCGGCTATGCCGATCTGCGCGAAGCGGTATGCGCTAAGTTCAAACGGGACAATAACCTGGATTATAAGCCCGAGAATATCGTGGTGTCCACGGGCGCCAAACAGAGCCTGGCCAATGTGATCCTCGCGCTGGTCGACGATGGCGAAGAGGTCATCATCCCCACGCCTTACTGGGTGACCTATTCCGAGCTGGTGAAGATCGCGCGCGGAAAGGTGGTAGAGGTACACACTACGCTCGAGAGCGGTTACAAGATCACGCCGGCGCAGCTGGAAAAGGCGATCACCCCGAAGACAAAAGCCTTTCTCTTCAGCTCGCCCTGTAATCCTTCCGGAGCAGTATACACCAGGGCCGAACTGGAGGGCCTGGCGGCAGTCTTCCGCAAACATCCCCAGGTAGCGATCATCTCCGACGAGATCTACGAATATATCAATTACATCGGCAAGAACGAAAGCATCGCGCAGTTCCCCGATCTCAAGAACCAGGTCATCATCGTCAATGGCCTCAGCAAGGGTTTTGCGATGACCGGCTGGCGGCTGGGTTTTATCGCCGCGAATGCGGAGATCGCCAAGGCCTGCGAGAAGTTACAGGGTCAGTTCACCAGCGGTACCAATTCCATCGCCCAGAAATCGGCGGTGGTCGCTTTGACGGCCGATCTTGCTCCTTCGTGGGACATGGTCAAGGAATTCACCAGGCGTCGCGCCCGCACGCTGGAGCTCGTAAAAGCCATTCCCGGGCTAAAATGTTTCGAGCCGCAGGGAGCCTTCTATATTTTCCCCGATGTTTCTTCTTATTACGGAAAGTCGGACGGGACCACGACGATCAAAAATTCCGCCGATTTCTCCATGTATCTGCTGAATACGGCGCATGTATCCTCCGTCATGGGCGATGCATTCGGCGAACCCGCCTGCGTCCGTTTCTCCTTTGCGAACAGCATGGGCAATATCGAGAAGGCGTGGGGAAGGATCAAGGATGCGCTGGCGAAGTTGAAATAGCCGAAGTCGAAATAATTATTTTGCGGTCCCGCATTGAACCCGGTCTCAGGCCGGGTTCTTTATTTTAAGCTGCTCATGAAGGGCGAGCACCTGCGGGATCACGGCGTGCTGGTCGTCGTTGCGGATGACGGCATCGCAAAGCCGCATCTTGATGTCTTCGTCGATCTGGTAACGCATGCGGGCCAGCACCTCTTCCCGGGTGATGCGGTCGCGTTGCATCGTGCGGTGGATGCGCAGCGCGGCCGGGGCATAGACGCCGATGATAAAGTCCAGGTGACCGGCGGCGCGGCTTTCGAAGAGCAGGGCGGCCTCGCGGATGGCATAGGGATAGCGGCCATCGAGGCTTTGGATCCAGCGTTCGCCTTCCCGGATCGTGACCGGGTGGACGAGGCTGTTCAGCAATTCCAGCCTGGCAGGGTCGCCGAATACCCGTTCCGCGAGATATTTGCGGTTCAGCGTGACGCCCGAATAGGCGCCGTCGCCAAAATGCCGGATAATGGACGCACGGAGATCGGCGTCTTCGTTCATGAGACGCCTGGCTTCCAGGTCCGCGTATGCCACGGGGATGCCGAGGGTCTGGAAAATAGCTGCGACAGTGGATTTGCCGGAGCCGATACCACCTGTTAATCCGACTCGTAACATAAAAGATAAAAGCCACCGGAGGTGGCTTTTTGATCGACAATTACTTTTTATCCGTAGCGACTGCCGTTGCTTTGTTCAGGTTCTGCGTCCACTCCATCGAAATAGCGCTTTTTTCGATCTTGAGATAGCTGCCGGGGCTGGTCTCGATCTCGAGCGTATTGTCATCGTTGATCTTATTGACCTTGCCGTGGATACCTGCGATCGTTACGATCCTGTCTCCCTTCTGCATGCTTTCCTGGAAATTTTTGGCCAGCTTGGCTTTTTTTGCCTGGGGCCGGATCATAAAAAGCCAGAACACGAGGATCATACCGCCCAGCAGGATCAGCTGCATCGTGCCTGCGCCACTCGGGGCAGCCTGTAAGAGAACGATTGATAAAGAATGCGTCATTGTTTTGTATTGTTTGAATTGTATTTACGAAGATTTCTTTTCGACCTGTACTACGAACTGAAGCGAATAATTCTGGACCCCCCTGGTATTAGCCGTCACGAATAAGGTCTTATGATTGACACCGGCGTGGCCCTCGCTGTTGAAGGTGGCGCGGATCTGTCCATCCTTGCCCGGGGCGATGGCGCCCTGGGGCTGCTCGGCGATCGTACAGCCGCAGCTGGGTTGCACATGGCCGATGACCAGCGGCGTGGTGCCGATATTCCGGAAATGGAAGGTGACGTTGAGTTTGTCCCCCTCGATTATTGTGCCATAGTTCCGCGACAGCGAATCCAGCCAGGCGATGGTAGTATAATGTGCGGAGTCGGCCATCGCTGCCTTGACATTGGCGGGCTCGCTGTTATGGCAGGAGAGCGCCAGGACGGCGATCAGGGGAAACAGGCTTCCGGTCAAAAAAAGGCGCATAAGGAGCGAAAATTTTTGCAAACGTACTAATTCGTTCTGAAATCGACCTTGTGCATCTTATCTTCCCGGACCAGCTCCTTATGGATATTATCCAGTATCCCGTTCACGAACTGACCGCTTTGCGGGGTGCTGTACTCCTTGGCCAGGTCGATGTACTCATTGATGGTCACTTTGGGCGGGATGGTCTCGAAATACAGGAATTCCACTACCCCCATCTGCATCAGGATCATGTCGAGGGTGGCGATCCGTTCGGGGTCCCAGTTCTTCAGCCGGGGCTTGATCAGGTCCATGACCACTTCCTTTTTCTCGATCACGGTTTGAAGCAGGAGCCGCGCGAATTCCGCTTTCTCCTTGCTGATGATCTCCTGGAAAGACACCGAACCGGGTTTGGCGATATAGCCCATCAGGATCTGGCTGATCATCTCCCCGTCGTCGTCCCAGTTGGAAAAAAGCTCTTCGACATGCGCCAGGAACGTCTCGTTTGCAAGCAGGATAGAATAGACGAATTCCAGTATCTCGCGTTCGGTCTTTTTTTCCCGCCCCTGCTGGCGGATGTATTGCTGGTATTCTTCTGTGGCCACCAGCTCGTGATACAGCTTCCTGACCAGCTCCCTGTTGTCCTGCAGATGAGGTTTATCCGCTTCCAGCGCTTTTTTCAGCGAGGCGTCTTCCAGCATCCTCCACAACAGTTCATTACCCGCCAGCTTGATATTGACGTTGAGGTCTTCCTGCGAGGGGAGGTGCTTGGAGGCCCTGAGGCGGGCATCCGTTTCCGCATAGCGGGCTATTTCAATAATAAAGTAGAGGAGATAAGACAATAATTGCCGGGACTGGTCAAAGTGTTTTTGCAGCATTCTGGTGGCTTCGCCTGGTTTTATGGTCTGTTCCTGCGCTTCCAGCGTATAAAGGGTCTGCATTACCTTTACCCGGATATTTCTTCTGCTGATCATTTATTACAAGAGCTGATTTTTCGGCTGCAAATATAGGCATTTTGTCGACAGAATGGCGTCCTGACAATCTGCCAAACAGCCGGGCAAGCCTGAAAAACTGGCATCCGGCAGGGAAGGAGAAGGGCTTGCAATAGGGCGCCATTTTAAAGAAAACTGTAAAAAAGACATTGCCGGCTGATTTGGTACAAAATTCGTGTAGCTTTGCCGTCCTGCAATTCCGGCAGGATCATCCTTTCATCAAAACAAAAAACGAATACAACTATGGGCAAAAAGTTAAACGTTACCCCCTTATCTGACCGGGTAATTGTGAAGCCAGCTCCCGCCGAGGAAAAGACTGCCGGCGGTATCATCATCCCCGATACGGCCAAAGAAAAGCCGCAACGTGGTACGGTAGTGGCCGCTGGTCCTGGCAAAAAAGACGAGCCGGTGACGGTTAAAGTTGGCGACACGGTATTATATGGCAAATATGCCGGTACCGAGATACAGATCGAAGGAGACGATTTCCTGATCATGCGGGAATCTGACATTTTAGCAATTGTATAATATCAACCCATAACAAACATAACTATGGCAAAACAACTTTTCTTCGATATCGAGGCCCGCAACAAGATGAAGAAGGGCGTAGATACCCTGGCCAATGCAGTGAAAGTCACGCTTGGCCCCAAAGGACGTAACGTAGTACTGGAAAAGAAATTCGGCGCTCCCGCCATCACCAAGGACGGTGTGACCGTGGCCAAAGAGATCGAACTGGAAGATCCCATCGAGAACATGGGCGCCCAGATGGTAAAGGAAGTAGCTTCCAAGACCGCTGATATCGCCGGTGACGGAACCACTACTGCTACCGTACTGGCACAGTCGATCATCGGCGAAGGGCTCAAGAACGTAGCCGCAGGCGCCAATCCCATGGACCTGAAACGCGGTATCGACAAGGCCGTTGAAAAGGTCGTCGAAAGCCTGGGCGCACAATCGAAAACCATCGGCAACGACAAGAACAAGATCGAGCAGGTGGCTTCCGTCTCCGCCAACAACGATACGACCATCGGCAAGCTCATCGCAGAGGCGTTCGGTAAAGTAGGCAAGGAAGGAGTCATCACCGTGGAAGAAGCCAAGGGTACCGATACTACGGTAGAAGTAGTAGAAGGTATGCAATTCGACCGCGGCTATATCTCTCCCTACTTCGTTACCAACAGCGAAAAGATGGAGGCTGAGCTGCAGAACCCCTACATCCTGATCTATGACAAAAAGATCTCCGCGATGAAGGATATCCTGCATATCCTCGAGAAAGTAGCCCAGGGCGGACGTCCGCTGCTGATCATTGCCGAAGACCTCGAAGGCGAAGCGCTCGCTACCCTGGTCGTCAACAAGCTCCGCGGTACCATCAAGGTCGCTGCCGTCAAGGCTCCGGGCTTCGGTGACCGCCGCAAGGAGATGCTGCAGGATATCGCTATCCTCACCAAGGGTATCGTCATCAGCGAAGAACAAGGTTACAAGCTCGAAGGCGCTGACCTCAGCTACCTGGGTACCGCTGCTTCCGTGACCATCGACAAGGACAATACCACCGTCGTCGGCGGCAAGGGCAAGAAGGAAGATATCACGGCACGCGTGAATCAGATCAAGGCCCAGATCGAAACCACCACTTCCGATTATGACAAGGAAAAATTGCAGGAACGTCTTGCCAAACTCTCAGGCGGCGTAGCCGTTCTCTATGTCGGCGCCGCTACCGAAGTGGAAATGAAAGAAAAGAAAGACCGCGTCGACGACGCCCTGCACGCTACCCGCGCTGCAGTAGAAGAAGGCATCGTACCCGGCGGCGGTATCGCTTATATCCGTGCCGTTGAATCGCTGGAAAAGCTCAAAGGCGCCAACGAAGACGAGACCACCGGTATCGCTATCGTTAAACGCGCGCTCGAAGAGCCCCTCCGTCAGATCGTTGGGAACAGCGGTCTCGAAGGCAGCATCATCGTACAGAAGGTCAAGGAAGGCCAGGCTGATTACGGTTTCAATGCCCGCACGGAAAAATTTGAGAACCTGTTCAGGGCAGGCGTCATCGATCCGACCAAGGTGAGCCGTATCGCCCTCGAAAATGCCGCTTCTATTGCCGGTATGTTGCTGACCACCGAATGTGTGATCGCCGACAAGCCCAAGAAAGAAGAGGCTCACGCTCATCCGGGCGGCGCTCCTGGCATGGGTGGAATGGATTATTAATCTGTTTCCGGATATTTCGAAGCCCCGCGCAAGCGGGGCTTTTTTATTACCATTTGATGCCGAAGGTGAGCAGAGCCGTGCCGCTGGTCTGTTTCAAAGAAGCGGCATAGTTATCTTTATCGGCGAGCCGATAGGGAAAATCGGTGTTGTGGGTAAAACCCATGACGTATGCCAGATCGACAAAAAACGCCCTGACGCGATAGCCGAGGCCGGCGCTCAGATAGAGCTTATCGGCCTTTTGCCCGGACTGGGAGTAAGGATTGCTGTAGTAAGCGCCGCCGGCCCTGAGGAACCAGGTATCGAATTTCATCTCGCCGCCCAGCCGGGCGCCGAAAGTCCCTTTGTAATTTTCCTTGATGGCTGCGTTCACGGGATCATAGATATCGCCGCCGCCATTTTCGTCGTTATTGGAGCTGAAATGCGGGTCATGGGTCGTCATGTATTCCAGGTCGGCGGTGACGAACCCTTTTTGATTTTTGACGTCGGCCTGACCGCCGCCGAAGAGATACGAAGCGCTGAGCAGGAAATGCCAGGGGGTATAGAGATTATAGCTGGCATAATTCGGCTGGGGATAGGTATTCGTAAGTTGGTCCAGCGAGTCCGAGGTGATATGGATATCCTTGCTGGGCGTATAATTCTCGGTCCTTGAATCCAGCGAGGCGCTGATGCGATCCTGCAGCGCCAGTGCTGACGGGGTCGTGATCGCCAGTCCGATCCGCCAGGGCCGGGAGGGGCTGAAGATGGCGCCAAATCGCGCATTGAGGCCGGCGCCGGTTGTACGATAGGTCTCGCGATAAGTAAAGGACTCGAAATCGTTGTTGGTATTGCCGGAAACATCGGTTTCGGTATAGGTCTGGTAACGGGTATAAGAGATGATGGGAATGCCGACGCTGGCGCCCAGGTACCATTTGTTATGCTGATCGGTAGCCAGCGAAATGTTGAGCTCGGTGATGCCGCCGCTGGTGCGAAGATCGTTCTGCTGAAGGACCCTGCCGGATTTTTGCGGTTGTGCAATGACCTGCAGCGACCCGTTGACCGTAGCCGTGTCGATGAGATAGCTGTAGAGCGCCATACGCGTTCCATAGTCGAGCGTGGGGCTGGCGATGCCATTGTCGATATCCAGACCGGAATAGGCGAATTCTTCGGCATATTGTTCGGCAAAACTGCTGTTGGCATTGATCCCCTGGTAGGCGACATGGCCATTGAAATCGGCCGTCCGGTTGACGGCAATCGACAGCGCGTTTGAGACACCGGGATTATAACTTGGCAGCGCAATGACAATACCGCTGGCCCCCATGGCGAACTTGTTGAGGGAAGGGGCATTCCGGCCGGTTCCCAGGTAGGTGGACCGATAACCGTTGAAAAGCTGCCAGCCCGGGCTGACGACAAACTCGCTGGTCTTGTAAACGCCGATCCCGGCCGGGTTGACGAATCCGGCGGTGATATCTCCGCCGATGGAACCCATGGCGCCGCCAATAGCTTGTTCGCGGGCCGTTCCGCTGGGTGTCGTCCAGCTGTTGCGAAGGGCGTCTTCGGGCAGTTGTGCAGAAGCCTGCACCCATAGGAGCACGCCTATGGCTGTAAGATACTTGAACATAGTAAAAGAAATAGCACCCCCTGACCGGGGACAGGTTAGCAGATCAGATCAGGCATAAAGATCGATGCCGATCAATGGCGATTAATTTCGATTATTGTCGATCAATGGCCGCGGAAACCGCCACCACCGGCGCGGAAACCACCGCCACCCCCGCCGCCGCCATGAAAGCCGCCACCGGAAGAGGGCGTATAGCTGCGACTGCCGAAATTGTTGTTATTGAAGGCCGGCCGGTATGAATTGTTATTGTTGACAGGCCGGCTGTAGTAGGTGTTGTTCACCGGCCGCCTGTTATAGTACGTACCATTGACGGATCTGCCGGTATTGACGAGGCGGTTATTATAAGCCGAAGTACCCCTCATTCCCGGACGATAAAATCTCGCTCCGGATAACGTGGCGCCCGTGCCGCGGTTCAGGCCGCTGCGATACGCCGTCCCGCTGAAAGGCCGGAGATTGGTGGCAGCATAGCCGGCGCCGGGTACGCTATGGCCGGAGGCGATGAATACCGCGCCGCCATAATACGGGTTGTAGAAATAGGGATTATACCAGCAGTTCCACATATAGTAGCTGTTCCAGGCGAGGTAGGGATCATAGAAACCGAGCCCATAGCCCAGGCCCATTCCATAACCGAATCCAAGCCCATAGCTGACTCCCGGATACATACCCATGCCATAGGCATAGCCAGGGGCGTAATAGGCATCGTAGGCGTCGTAATCGTCGAAATAGGACCAGCGGTCATAGTCTTGCGCTTTCATCCGCACATAGTTATCACTGGGCGCAGTGGAATAATATTCTCCCTGGTCGGAACCGGAAGCCGCGACGGCATTTCTGTTACCATCGGAATAGTAGATATCGTCGGTGTTCTGCGCGTTCCGGGAAGAAGAGCAGCTGCTCAACCCCAGCACTACAGCAACAGTCAGCAAAGTATATATACGTGTCATGGCGGGTTAATTACTTAAAGGTGCTATTTTTGCAACCTTCCATGTTAAAGTTACAATAAATATTGTGCCTTGTCCATAAAACTTAGCACTTTATTGTTAAAAGCCGATTAATATTTAACTGCAGTTTCATACGTTATGAGCAAAGAAATCACGAGCCGGGAACAGGATTATTCGCAATGGTATAACGATCTGGTGATCAAGGGTGGATTGGCCGATCACTCCGAGGTAAGGGGATGTATGGTCATCAAGCCTTATGGTTTTGCCCTTTGGGAGAAGATGCGCGATCAGCTGGACCGGATGTTCAAGGACACCGGCCATGTGAATGCCTATTTTCCGCTGTTCATCCCCAAAAGTTTTCTCAGCAAGGAGGCCGCGCACGTAGAAGGGTTTGCCAAGGAATGCGCCGTCGTCACGCATTACCGGCTGATGAACGACCCCAACGGGGGCGGGGTAGTGGTAGACCCCACAGCCCGGCTGGAAGAAGAGCTCATTGTACGGCCCACGAGCGAGACCATTATCTGGAATACTTACCGGGACTGGATCCGGAGCTATCGGGACCTTCCCCTGCTGATCAACCAGTGGGCCAACGTGGTGCGCTGGGAAATGCGTACGCGGCTTTTCCTGCGGACGGCGGAATTCCTCTGGCAGGAAGGTCATACGGCCCATGCCACTCCCGGCGAAGCAGTAGCCGAGACCCGGCAGATGCTCGACGTATACGCCACATTTGCCGAGCAGTATATGGCCCTGCCCGTGATCAAAGGGGTTAAAACGGAAAGCGAACGTTTCGCCGGCGCCGTCGATACGTATTGTATCGAGGCCCTGATGCAGGATGGAAAGGCGCTGCAGGCTGGAACCTCGCATTTTCTCGGACAGAATTTTGCAAAGGCCTTCGAGGTCAAATTCTCGGATAAGAACAATCAGCTGGACTATGTCTGGGCGACGAGCTGGGGGGTCAGCACCCGGCTGATCGGCGGGCTCGTGATGGCGCATAGCGATGACGACGGATTGATCCTGCCGCCGCGGATCGCGCCCTTGCAGGTGGTCATCGTGCCGATCTACAAGGGGGAGGAAAGAAAGACAGAGCTCGACGCCAGGGGCAGGGAACTGGCCGCACAGCTCAAGGCCGCAGGGATCAGCGTAAAATTCGACGATAACGACAATAACCGTCCGGGCTTCAAATTTGCCGAATACGAGATGAAGGGCGTGCCCGTGCGGATCGCCATGGGATTGCGTGACATCGATTCCGGCAACGTCGAGGTCGCCAGGCGCGACACCAGGGACAAGAAGACCATACCCATGGAGGGACTGGCTGCCTATGTAACGGCGCTGCTCGAGGACATCCAGCAGTCCATGTACAACAAAGCGCTGGCATACCGGGAAGCTCATATCTCCCGGGCCGATACCATGGCGGAATTCGAACGGCTGCTGGACGACAAAGGCGGGTTCGTGCTGGCGCACTGGGATGGCACCGCCGCCACCGAGGAGGCGATCAAGGAAAAGACGAAGGCGACGATCCGCTGTATCCCGCTGAATAACCCGGCGGAAGAAGGTAAATGCATTCTCACGGGCCAGCCAAGCAAGCAGCGGGTGCTGTTCGCCCGGGCCTACTAAATAATCGCTTATGGAACCAACGTCGCAAAACAATCTGTTCGATCTGCAGGTGGATCAACTCGGGGTAGGCTATCTACGCGATGCGGCCTACTGGGCCAGGTTCCTGGCCATCGCCGGTTTTATCTTTTGCGGGCTGTTCATCGTGGTAGCCGTCCTGGTGGTATCGCTGCTGTCCTCGCTGTTCAATTCGGTGGGGGCCGCCGGTACTGCGGGCATCGGCGCGATCCCCATTGCCTTTGTGTATATCGGCATCGCGGTGCTCAATTTCTTTCCCTGTCTCTACCTGTACAATTTTGCCGCCAGGATGCAGGCGGCCTTGCGCAGCAATGACCAGGAGCAGCTCAACACGGCGTTCCGGAATATGCGGTCCTTTTACCGCTTTGTCGGCGTCATGATGATCATCGCGCTGGGCATCTTCCTGCTGGGCCTCCTGCTGATGGTCATTATCACCGCGACCACCGGCAAGGTCGCCTGAGGAAAGGGTAGGGGAATAAAAGTCGCCTGGCACGAGCCCGGTTCCGGCGCATATCAGCGCGTCGAATAGTAGTTGTAATCCATGAGCAGCGTTTGCAGGAACTCCAGCGAATCCTGGTCGCTGGGAATATTGAGCTTTGTCCGGATGCGTTCGGCGATCCGCATGCTGAGATCGTAGTCCCCCGATCTGCTCACCGAATTGATGATGCTTTTCAGCGTATTGATATCCTTGTCGCTCAGCTGCATGACCTGGGGATACCGCGGCTGATAGTTCTCCGACAGCTCGGTGAAGACCGTGTCCTCCCAGGAGTGGCGGTTGCGGGTGTCGATGAGGATGGTTCCGGCCACGAGATCGCCGATGCGCTGGGAATGTGGGGTTGCCAAAATACAGGCGAGACCGCCGAAAAGGAAGATAGAGGTCCACCAGGGAAGACTATTATAGCCGATGGCCGGCAATAGCCAGATGGGGAAATCCACCGTTCTGAACAGCCAGCGGATAAGATACTGGCTGACGGAAGGCTGGCCGCCGTCGCCGGAAATGACCTTGATCCGCATGGCCTTCTTGCCGATGCTCTGCCCATTGAGGAAGATCTCGCAGCACAGATGATAAAAGAACGGCGGCAGCCCGAACAGGACCACCATCCACATCCGCTCCAGCCACGACGCGCCGATGAGTTCATTGAACAGCCGGCTCATGATTATGTAGTAGGCGATCATGATCAGGATATCGATGGCCCAGGCCAGGAAGCGCTTGTAAAAGGCTGGTATCGTAAACTCCACCTCGATGTTAAAGCCGGTATCCAATTTTACATGCAGCATCGATTATAATATTTCCGGTTAATCCAGTATATTTATTGCAATATAATGCTAAATTTTTCCTGTGAGAGAAGGTCTCTTTATTAAAAAAAATATCGACAAGTGGAAGCAATATCAGTACGAACCAGCCAGCGATCCCGATGAGATGGCCGGCCAGTTCACGGAACTGGTAAACGACCTCGGCTATGCCAAGACCTTCTATCCGCAAAGCAGGGTTACCCAATACCTCAACGGGCTGGCGTCGCGTATCTATCTGGGCATCTATCGCAATAAACGGGAAGAGGTCTCGCGGATCACCCGTTTCTGGAAAACGGAGCTGCCCCTGGTAGTCCGCAAACATCGACGCGAGATCGCTTATTCGTTTCTGATCTTCGTGCTTTTTGCCGTGATCGCGGCTTTCTCCGCGGCGCATGACGAGACGTTCGTACGCGGGGTGCTGGGGGACCGGTATGTCGACATGACCGAGGAGAATATCGCCCGCGGCGATCCCTTCGGCGTCT
>DASZOW010000763.1:0-3876 GCA_035550615.1 Puia sp. | reverse complement strand
GATATGGATGCGGTCATCCTCCGTACGGAAGGCCTTCATCCCCTCGAATATGGTTTGTCCATAGTGGAAGACAAGAGACGTAGGCAATAGCGAGAACGGCCCGTACGGTACGACCTCCGCCTGCTGCCAGCTGCCGCCGGCATAATCGCATACCAGCATGTGGTCCGAAACATAACGGCCTAATTCCAGGTTATCCCAGTCGACGTCATAGAAACGCGTTTCATAGGCCCTGCGCACGGGGATATAAGGCTGTGTGATAGTATCCATATTTTTTTAAGATAAAATTCTACATAAATCGGCAGATAAAACAGATGCAGTTTTATTAATTTTGACTATATCAGATTTAATATGCAAAAGAAAAGATCCGTCGGAGAAGACCCCATTTATCTGCAGGTTGCGGAAGGCCTCGAAAAGCTTATTGGCAATGAGACGCTCAAGATCGGCGACAAGCTCCCCAGTGTCCGGATGCTGAGCGAGGAGTACGGTATCAGCATGGGGACCGCATTTCAGGCTTACTATCATCTCGAGGGCAAAGGGCTTATCGAGTCCCGGCCCAAATCCGGTTACTATGTCCGGTTCAACCTGCGCCGCATGCCGGGTTTGCCACGGGTCTCCGAGCCGGAACCCGTCGTCAGCGAGGTCAGTGTACGGGATATGATCTCCACGGTCTTTCGCAATCTGTCGCAGGACGATTTCGTGAATTTTTCTATTGCCGCGCCGCCGCCGGCGCTTCTTCCCGCCGCAAAACTGGCCAAGTCGATGGTGTATGCGCTTCGCTCCAGCCCGCATTATGGTTTGCAGTATGAGGATATGCAGGGGAATGCCGACCTGCGGCGGCAGCTGGCATTGCTGGCTTTTCATTGGGGCGGAAAACATTCAGGGGATGATGTGATCGTTACGGCGGGCTGTATGGAAGCCGTAGCCATGTGTCTTAAAGCCGTGACGCGGCCGGGCGACACCATCGCCATCGAGAACCCGACGTATTTCGGCATTTTTCAGGTCATCGAGAGCCTGGGCCTTAAAGCGCTGGAGGTAGCTACCGATCCGGTGACGGGCATCGATCCCGACCACCTGGCCGGGTTGATAAGCAAGTTTCCCATCAAGGCCTGTGTGTTTGTGACCAATTTCGGTAATCCATTGGGCTTTTGCATGCCCGACGAAAAGAAACGGGCGCTGGTTCAGCTGCTCAGTCAACATTGCATCCCGTTGATCGAGGACGATATCTATGGTGAGCTGTATTTCGGCAGCTCCCGGCCGAAGAACTGCAAATCGTTCGACAAGGAAGGCTGGGTATTGTACTGTAGTTCGCTTTCCAAATCCCTGGCCCCGGGATATCGTATCGGCTGGACCCTGCCGGGCCGCTTCACCGAGGAGGTGATGCGGACCAAGATGATGTTTAATGTCACGGGAACTACGATCACTCAACGGGCCATTGCTCATTTCCTGGGGATCGGTCGCTATGAATATCATCTAAAAAAATTACGCAAGGCCCTGCATACTCAATGTCTGCGGTATCTGCAGGGCATCCTGCAATATTTTCCTCCCGGAACCAAGGTCTCGCGGCCCCAGGGTGGTTTCGTGTTATGGATCGAGCTGGATCAGCAGCTCAATACCTACCGGCTTTACCAGGAGGCGGTGAAACACAATGTCTCGGTGGCGCCGGGGCAGCTTTTTTCCGCGCAGGGACAGTTCGGGAACTGTTTGCGGATCAGCTATGCACGGCCCTGGGATGCAGAAGTGGAAGAGGGCCTGCGCATCGTGGGAAAGCTGGTGACGGCGCAGATCCGCGGAAAAGGCCTGCGATGAATGAAAGAAATTTTGTATATTTAAAAAGAAGTTCTTTCCATTCACCCAAAACGATGCTATATGAATGTTGTACAACGTGTAGAACACTGGGGTGACACCCATCATCCCCAATGGCTCGATATAGTGCGCATCCTGCTCGGCGCCTTCCTTTGCTACAAAGGTTTCGATTTCCTGACAAACATGGCTCAGATGCTCAGCCTCGTCACCAACAAGATGTCCTTTGGCTCTTTCAACATTATGCTGATGAGCAATTACGTTGCCTTCGCACATCTTCTCGGTGGAGTCCTGCTTATCATGGGCGTGCTTACCAGGTTTGCCTGCCTCATCCAGATACCGATCCTGCTGGGCGCGGTCTTCTTTGTCAACACAACCTTCTACCGGCCTTTTTCCGAAATGTTGTTGAGTATCGTAGTCTTGTTGTTGCTGTTCTGTTTTCTCGTTGTCGGCAACGGCCCATTCCAAATGTTGAAATTCAGAGAGGGGGAAAGAGGGGATACTATTTGATTCTATTCTCTGTAGATCCTTTCGATAGCCGTATGGAATTTTTCCGTTACCACCTTTCGCCGGAGGCTTAGCTTGGGCGTCATCTCGCCCGTGGCGACCGTCCATTCCGCCGGCAGCAGTTCGAAACGTTTGACCTGTTCCGTATGGCTGAAGAATTTATTATAGCTTTCCACGATCTCCTTGTATAGGGCGATGACTTTGGGATTGCGGATCATCTCTTCATTGGCGCCGGCAGAGACATTGTGCTGTTTGGCCCATTCCCCCAAATGCGCAAAGGAAGGCACTATCAGGGCGCCGACAAATTTTCTCTCGGGTCCCACGACCATGATCTGTTCGATATAGGGGGACTCGAGCAGCTTGCTTTCTATGGCCAGCGGCGCCACATATTTTCCCCCGCTGGTCTTGAACAGCTCTTTTTTCCGGTCCGTGATCTTGAGGTACTTCCCATCTATGAATTCGCCTATGTCGCCGGTATGGAACCAGCCATCCGTAATGGCTTCGGCCGTCAGATCGGGTCGTTTGTAATACCCCATCATGACATTAGGGCCCCTGGCAAGGATCTCTCCGTCCCCGGCGATCCGTACTTCGACGCCGGGAATCAGCGGGCCGACCGTGCCGAAATGGCGATCTTCTACCTGCAGCCGGTTGACACTGATCACCGGCGAGGTTTCGGTAAGCCCATAGCCTTCGAGGATGGGAATGCCGGCCGCAGTGAAGATGCGGATCAGCCGTACCTGGCAGGCCGCGCCGCCGCTGGCGACACACGTGATATTGTTTCCAAGCGCCTCGCGCCATTTGCTGAAGATGAGCTTATTCGCCAGCGCCAGCTGAAAGTTGTACCATCCGCCCATGTTCTTATTGATCTCGAAACGGGCCGCCAGATCATGGGCCCAGAAAAACAGCTTCCTTTTGATGCCGGTGAGCTCATTTCCCTTATGCATGATCCGGTCGTATACTTTTTCCAACAGCCGCGGAACGGTGACGAACATCTGGGGCCTTACCTCTTTGAGATTCTCGCCGATCGTATCCATGCTTTCGGCATAATAGATCGGGCTGCCGTTATACAGATACAGATACGTTAGCATCCGCTCATAGATATGATTCAGCGGCAGAAAGCTCAGGGCCCTGATCTTGCCCTGTGGCAGACAGGGAACACAGGACCTTACATTGCTGAGAATATTGTCGTGGGAAAGCATGACGCCCTTGGGCGTTCCCGTGGTGCCGGAGGTATAGATGATCGTAGCGAGATCCTTAGCATCTATATTTTGTCTGATGCGTGCCTGCTTTTCCGCTTCTTCCGGAGTTGGTTTGACAAGCAGCTCTTTCCAGTGGCGGGCATTCGCCACATGCTCGAAAGTAAAGATCTCCCGAAGGCTCGGGATCCGCTCTTTGATGCTTAAAACTTTATGGAACAGCTCTTCATCGTTGACGAAGATGACCTTTACCTGGGCATCATTCAGGATGAACTCCAGTTCGCCGACCGCGATGGTCGGATAAATAGGGGTCAATATGGCGCCGGTACGTTGTACGGCCAGGTCGGTGATGATCCATTCCGGTCGATTTTTC
>DASZOW010000762.1:0-4332 GCA_035550615.1 Puia sp. | reverse complement strand
ATCAGTTTCATCAGCTCGTCGTATTCTGCGCGGATCTTTTCCCGTTCCATGCCGGTGAGTCTTTGCAGCCGCAATTCGAGGATGGCTTTGGCCTGGATCTCGTCGATCCCCCAGCCGGCATTGATCAGGCTTTCTTTGGCTATTTCGGGCGTGGCGGAGGCGCGGATCAGGGCGATGACCTCGTCGAGATGGTCGATGGCGATCAGGTAGCCCTGCAGGATGTGCGCTGTCTTCTGGGCTTCCCTGAGCTCGAAACGGGTGCGGCGGGTCACGACCTCCATGCGGAAATCCACGAATTCGCTGATCATGTCGCGAAGGCTGAGGGTCCTGGGCCGGCCTTTGACGAGGGCTACGTTGTTGATCCCGTAGGAGGTCTGGAGCTCGCTATGTTTGTACAGCTGGTTGATGACGATATTCGCCACTGCGTCCCGTTTGAGATCGATGACGATCCGGGTACCCTCGCGTTTGTTGGATTCGTTATTGATATGCGCGATCCCTTCGATGATCTTTTCATTGACCAACTGGCCGATACGGTCGCATAGCGCATCCCTGTTCACCTGGTAGGGCACTTCCGTGACGATGATCTGTTCCCTGCCGCTGGCCTTGGTGTCGACTTGCAGCTTACCTCTGAGGACTACGCGGCCGCGGCCAAAATGCATGGCCGCCTTGACGCCTTCCATTCCATAGATAATGCCGCCGGTCGGGAAATCGGGCGCCTTGACATGATGCATCAGCTCGTCCACCGTGATCTCGCGGTTTTCGATATAGGCTATACAGCCATCGATCGCCTCGGACAGGTTATGCGGCATCATATTGGTGGCCATCCCTACGGCGATACCGCTGGAGCCGTTGATCAGGAGCTGGGGCAGCCGGGTGGGCAATACCGTAGGCTCCTGCTGCGTATCATCGAAATTGTTCTGGAAATCCACCGTATCCTTGTCGATGTCTTCCAGCATGTATTCCGCCTGGCGGTGAAGCCGGGCTTCGATATACCGCATAGCCGCTGGACCGTCCCCGTCCTGGTTGCCGAAGTTACCCTGGCCGTCCACGAGGAGGTAGCGCATGCTCCATTCCTGGGCCATTCGGACCATGGCGTCGAAGATGGAGGCATCCCCATGCGGGTGATATTTCCCCATGACCTCGCCTACGATACGGGCGGCTTTCTTATGCGGTTTATTGCTGTGATTGCCCAGTTCGTTCATGCCGTGCAGGATACGGCGGTGTACGGGTTTCAATCCATCTCTGACGTCCGGGAGGGCCCGGCCGACGATTACCGACATCGAGTAATCGATGTAGGCCGTCTTCATCTGCTCTTCGATATTTACAGGGACAATGCGATTGTTATCCTGGGTTTCTGTCGGAGTGTTGTTGTCTTCCATAATTCTAATGATTCCAACCCGCTTGGGAGGATGGCAAATTTACCCCTTTTGGCCCTGAAAACCCGTGCATTTAAGTGATTTTTAACCCGGAATTTTCCACTATTGTGGATACAATTGCTACTCCAGCCAGGCCCCTTTGACCAGGTCGCCCTCGACCTCGACATAGATATGCTCCTGCAAGGTGGTGGAAAGGGATAGCCCGGTATAGTCGGGTTGCACGGGAAAGGCTTTATGGTTCCGCTCCACCAGCACCAGGGATTCGATTTTCCGGGGATGGAAATCGAGAAAGGGTTTCATGGCATAGAGCAGGGTCCTGCCGCTATTGGCTACATCGTCGATAACGACGATCACCTGGTCGTCGAAAGGCAGGGTTTCGCTAAGGGTCACCTGGCCCGGATTACGTTTGTCCAGGGAAATGGAGATGAGGCGGGTCGTCAGCCGGTCGCCGGCAATCTCCTGCAATTGCTGCTGGATGGCGCGGGCGATCACACTGCCGCTTTCGCGAATACCGGCGAGGATCAGCTGCTGTTCCCCGGAGTTGTTCTCGAGGATCTCATAAGCCATGCGGCGCAGCTTTTTTTCCGCTACCTGTTGCGTGAGGATGTAATTTTTCATTCCGGCCACAAATTAAGGTAATCTCGCTTATCTTAGACAGATGAATATGCTCCTTTTGCAGCAGATCGTGTTCATCCTGGTGCTGATCCTGGCCATTGGCCTGTTTGTGAAAAAGATCCGCCGGATCCGCCGGAACATCCTCCTTGGGAAAGACGAGAATTATTCGGACGATACCGGCCGCCGCTGGAAGAATGTGCTGCTGCTGGCCTTCGGGCAGAAGAAGATGTTCCGCAACCCGTTGGTAGCCGTAATGCACTTCGTGATCTATGCCGGCTTCATCATCATCAACCTGGAGGTGCTGGAGATCGCCCTGGATGGCATCTTTGGAACACACCGGGTCTTTGCGGGCTACACCGGTGCACTTTATCTCGTGCTGATCGACGGCTTCGAATTCCTGGCCGTGGGCGTGTTCCTGGCCTGTGTCATCTTCCTCTGCCGTCGGAACGTGATCAAGCTTAGGCGTTTCATCAGTCGCGATCTCGACGGCTGGCCGCGCAGCGACGCCAATTATATCCTCCTCACGGAGATCGTCCTGATGAGCCTGTTCCTGACGATGAACGCCGCCGACACACTTTTACAATCCCGCGGCTATGGGCATTATTCGCTGCATCTCACGGGGGATTTTGTGTTCTCCCGCTGGCTGCACCCGCTTCTCTCCGGCTGGAGCAGCGCCTCGCTGGTGGTTCTCGAACGGGTCTGCTGGTGGCTGCATATCCTCGGAATCCTGGCCTTCCTGAACTATCTGCCCTACTCCAAACACCTGCATATCCTGCTGGCGTTCCCCAATGCGTATTATGCCCGGCTGGAACCGGAGGGGAAATTGCGGAATATGCCGGCGATCCAACAGGAGGTCCTGTATGCCATGCAACCGGAGACGGCGCCGCCCGCCCCTGCCGATGGGTCTACCCCGCCGACGCCGAAATTCGGGGCCAAAGACGTGTTCGACCTGAGCTGGCGCAATCTGCTCGATGCCTATTCCTGTACCGAATGCGGCCGCTGTACGGCGGCCTGTCCGGCCAATATCACCGGAAAGGCGCTTTCGCCAAGAAAGATCATGATGAGCACGCGCGACCGGCTCGAAGAAGTAGGCCGGAATATCGATGCGAACAAGCAATTCACCGACGATGGCAAGACGCTGCTAAACTATATCTCGGTGGAAGAGCTGCGCGCCTGCACGACCTGCAATGCATGTGTGGAAGAATGCCCGGTGAGCATCAGCCCGCTCGAGATCATCATGGAGATGCGCAGGGCCCTGATCATGGAGGACAGCAATGCCCCGCAGGAATGGAATGCGCTGTTCGGGAATATCGAGAATAATTTCGCCCCGTGGAAGTTCAGCCCGGATGACCGGGATAAATGGACAGATTCATAATTTTTTCGCCAGCACGGTCAGCGAGACCCTGACGCTGTTGGAGATGGTGCTGGAGCCCCCTACGCCGAAGTCCTTTCGGTCGATGGTAAAATCTCCTTTGAAGATATAATCGTCCATCAATGGCGTCGCGATAAAAGGAAAGGAAACGTCCCTGGTAGTGGCTTTTATCGTAAGCTGGCCGTTGAAGGTGTAATGGCCGCTTTTGTCGGGACCGGTAATGCTTTTCGAGACCATCCTGATCCGGGGATATTTCTCCGCATCGAAAAAACTTTCCTTTTTAAGATGATCATTCCGCATTTCGTTGTCCGTATTGATCGTGGCGGCGTCGATGCTGACGTCGAAAACGGCGGTGGCCGGATCTTTAGGGTCCCAGGTGATCTTGCCATCCAGCCCGCTGAATGAGCCCCTGGTATTGACCCCGAAATTCTTGATCTGGAAACTGATGGTGGAACCCTGGTCGGTAGGTTGGTATTCCTGTGCGAAGGACGGCTGTACGGACAGCAGGATCAGCAGCGATCCGAGAAATGCTTTCATCATATATTTTAAAATGCTTGTACCCGCTTTTGTAATTTTTTGACGTCCAGGAAGCAGATCTCCTGGCGGTTATAGGAAAGAATCCCTTCGGTCTCGAGCTCATTGATCATCGTGGTGACCGTTTGGCGGCTGCTGCCGATGAGGCCGGCGATATCTTCATGCGTCAGGTAGTTGGGCATGCAAAAACCTTCGGCTGTATTCTCGCCCAGGTTTTGTTCTACCAGCTGCCACAGGAAATGGATCAGCCGGGTCTTGACGTCCTTGTTGAGCAGGTTGATGAGCCGGTTCTCGATATTGCGCAATTTCGCGCCGACCACCTTGCTGTATTTCAGGGCCAGGTCGGGGCGATTTTTCAGGAGACGTTCAAAATCATCGATGGTGAAGGCGCAGATGCTGACATTGTCCTTATAGGCCTGGGCGAACTCTCCATGA
>DASZOW010000761.1:0-7849 GCA_035550615.1 Puia sp. | reverse complement strand
AGAAAGCGCATGCTTATGCCTATGGCGGGGCTATAGCTCCCGATATCGGCTATTTTCCATTTGGGAATCCGTTTTTTACGAACCTGGTCCACTACGTGCGAAGCGGAGACTTTGTAGACGCATTGTTGGATGATGCGCGGGATATCGATGAGTTTGCTTTTGCACTGGGATTTCTATCTCACTATATGGCCGATAAATATGGACATTCCCTGGCCACCAACAAAGCTGTCCCGATGTTATACGTCAAGGAACAGGAAAGATTCGGGAATATCGTCACATATGAGGAAGATCATCTATCGCACAAACGCACGGAGTTTGGTTTTGACGCACTGCAGACAGTAGAAGGCGATTATGCGCGGGTCGCTTATCATGATTTTATCGGCTTTAAGATCTCCGGCGATTTGCTTGCAAGAGCCTTCTCCCGGGTTTACGGATTGGACATCCATCAGGTATTCGCCGATTTTTCTCTATCTGTCACCATGTTAAGATGGTCCTTTAAACGATTGTTTCCGGCGCTCACAGGCACGGCATGGATATTTAAAAAAAGGCAGCTCAAAAAAGCGCATTCCGCTCCCGCGGGAAACAGCGATAACGATGCTACGAAGTATGAGAACTATTATGAGCGGTTCGGAAGGAAAAGGTTCGGCACCGGCATTTATTCTCGCGCATACACCGCCTTCTTTACCATTTTTGTCACGTTCTTACCCAAGGTCGGTCCATTGAGCGTGCTGAAATTCAAGTCGCCCGGGCCTGACGTGGCGAAACTTTATTATAGCAGCTTCGATACGACGGTAAACAATTATAGGGCCGCCCTGCAAGCCTGTCGCGCGCGAACCAGTCGACTGGCAAACATAGATTTCGATACCGGCAACGTTACGACTCCGGGAGAATACGGCCTGGCGGATAAAAATTATGATCTATTGGTTGTCAAATTGAAAAAATATAAGTTCAAAATGTTGAACAGCGAGCTTAGGGACAACATAGTCGATTTTTATTCCCATCGCACTGCTCCCACCGGCTCCCGCAAAGTCCAAAAGTCCTGGACCAAAACCGAGACAGCATTGCAGCAGCTCCGCGAAGCCAAAGACAGCCATGCGGAATAAACATCAAACGCGTTTTGGCTCATCGCGACTTACATCCCATACCTATGCGCCACAGTGCCTCCCGGAAAAGCCTTCACCTCGATCAATTTCAGATAAACCGGCGCCGCAAGACCATTAAAGATCGGCAGCCCGCTTCCCAGCACCACCGGGTGTACAGCCAAAACGAACTCGTCGACAAGCCCCGTCGCTATCAGGCTCCGCATGAATCCAGCGCCCCCAATGGCGACGATAGGTTTCCCCTCCTCGGCCTTGAGCTTTTGAACGCCCTCGACAAGATCACCGTCAAAGATCCGCGCCTGCATCCATGAAGCCTCGGCGGGTGACGGCGCATGCCCCGGATCGAAACCTTTATATCCCTTTTGCGTGAACACCGCCTTTGGTATCGTGTTCATCGGCGCGGCAAAGACGTCGGTAGAAGTAACCCAATAAGGCGCCATGCTCTCGAACGACTTTCTACCCATGATGATCAGCCCCGCCTCACTGGCCTGTCCCAGGGACCAGGCCTTGGATTGCTCATCGCCCGTCTTGAAAATCCAATCGTTCTTACCATCGGCGCTGGAGACAAAACCGTCGAACGACATCGACATCTTCATGATTAATTTTCGCATAATTAAACGTGTTGTTTATTCAAAAGTAAGCCTCGCTTACCAAATGCGCGGGGGGTCAAGACGACAATCCCACGGGGCAATTGCGCCTGGGCTCTATCCTCCTGGATCTCGATATCGGTTCATAGCGCACCCGTGCCCTAACTCTCCGCAACAAGCTTGCCGACATATTGGCGTCTATTTGCAAATCCGCCCATCTTTTCCTATATTTCTCTCAAATTAAACCCAAACCAATGAACCTCTTCACCCGCTTTTCCAATGGCTGGACCATCGCCCTCAACAGCTTTACCGTCCTCAAAGAAAACCGCCAATTGATCCTTTTCCCGATCCTGTCCGGCATCTCCATGATACTCGTCATCGGCTCCTTCATAACGGTGCTGGTGGCCTCCGGCTGGAATATCCAGGGTCTCGACGACCAAAACCAGGTAGGCCACTATTTGATCCTGTTCGTCTACTATCTGATAAACTACACCGTCATCGTATTTTTCAATACCGCACTGGTGCATTGCACCCATCTATACTTTACCGGCGAAGAGGTCACGATCCGCAAGGGCCTGCAATTTAGCCTAAGCCGCTTGGGAGCCATCCTGTCCTGGGCGGTATTTGCCGCAACTGTCGGCACCATCCTTCGCATCCTCCAGGACAACCTCGGCCGTATCGGCAAGATCATCACCGGCCTGATCGGCATCGTTTGGAGTATCGCTACCTTCTTTGTCGTGCCGGTAATCGCCAATGAAAACCTCGGTCCCATAGGCGCCTTTAAACGATCTACCCAACTGGTAAAGGAAAAATGGGGCGAAGGCCTCGGCGCGAGCTTCAGCTTTGGCCTCATTCAGCTAGTGGCCTTCGTGGCATTGGCCATTCCCTCTTTTATTCTGGGATACCTGGTACATCCAATTGCCGGTGTCGTATTATTCGTTCTGGGCGTTTTTACGATCATCGTCATTCTGAATGCAGCAAAGATCATCTTCATAAGTGCGATTTATTATAATATCAATGGAGACCCCGTCAAACATTATAATCAGGCGCTGGCAGACAATCTATTTAAAGAAAAATAACTTCCCGGGTGCGGGTCCGTCGCTATATGAATCTCCGGATATTCCTCTACGCTTACCTTACAATCGCTGTCTCATCGCCAACCCATGCCGGCAATTTCGTGTTAAATGGCCGTATCGCGGGGATGAACGCTCGCTATCTCTATCTAAACTATCTACCAGGCGATGGCAAAATGGGTGTGCTGGATAGCGCCCGGGTCACCGACGGTCAATTCCAGTTCCAGGGGTCGGTAGCGGAGCCTTCTCTAGCCCACTTATTTACAAAAAACCCATTCGCCCCCGGGTTTCGCGACTCCGGAGTCAAAGATGTAGATTTCTATTTAGACAAAGGCAATTTATCCGTAACCCTCGAATATCCTGCTTTCACCATCGAGCGATTCGCCGGGTCCGCCACCGAATCCGAGCGCGAAGCCCTGCAACGATCCAAGCAGCCGCTTCAAAGACAGCATGACAGCGCTGCAAACCTTTTGCGCAAAAACCAAGGCGACAATTCGCTAAAAGCACTAGTGGACAATATTGAAAAGGAAGAACTTGAAATCGATTCGCTATATATCGCCGAACATCCCAATTCGTTTCTGGCCGCCGACATATTATCTGGTTACAAGAGCTACGAAATCAATTTCCCCTCCCTGGCTACCCTCTACCAGCGTTTTCCAGAATGGATTAAAAAAACTTCCCCCGGCCAAAAGATCTACGCCGAGATCCAAAAAGAAAAAGCCGTATACCCCGGTGTTTCGGCCTATCTGTTCTCTTGTCTAACCAGCCAGGGAGACACCTTCCGCCTGGACGCCTATCGCGGCCGAAAATATGTCTTGCTCGACTTCTGGGCTTCATGGTGCGGGCCATGCCGTCAGGTGACGCCCGTCCTCAAAACCTGGCTTCGGCCCTATACGGACAGCATAGAAGTCGTAAGCATAGCCTGCTGGGACAAGGATGCCGATTGGAGAAAAGCCATTGGCCAGGACAAAATGGACTGGCCGCAGATCAATGATTCCACACCGAATCTCGCGAACCCCAACGGCCTGGCTATCTCGACCTTATACCATATAAATTTGGTGCCTTCCTGGATCCTCATCGACAAGAACGGAAACGTGGTCGACAAGTTCGGCGGATGGTACAACGCGAAACGGCTTTTTGTGTTGAGAACCGACCTAAAAGAGATCTTCAAGCGATAGTTCTCAATGCATCGACCCTCCCTTATCCAGCGGGTTGGGTTGCAGGTCCTGCACGGCGCCCCGCGCCGTAGTCTTTAAAATATCCCGTTCGATCTTAACGCCGAATGCTTTCCGAAATGCCTCACTCGGTCCCTTTAGCAGGATGATCAGCGATCCGCGCTCGCGCGCATAGGGATTGGCGATACTATCCACCAGCCGCGCTGAAGTGAACTCTTTGATAAAGCGGTGCTGCATTTCCCGCTTGTCGTCGGTAACCAGCAGGAGTACATCGAACCGGTCGAAGTCGGCGGGCATCCAGTAGAGGAAGCTCGCATTGTCACTATACGCCGGTGGCAGATGATATTTCGGACCATAATAGTTCACCGCCCCCGCTTCCCCATAGTTGTCACAAAAGATCAGCGTACGAGCCTTCTCTGTGCTGTCGAGTAACGAATAGGCCCTGGCTACCTTTTGGGTCATCTCATCCCATGATAACATATCCGCAAAGTCCTGCGGTAGCCGATGATCCCTGAGATCCTCCCAGCGGAGCGCGCCCACTTTACGGGCCAGGGGGTGGTCGACATAATATTCGGCCAGCGGAGCCGGTGCCTTAAAGGGGAGGAGGATAGGCACCAGCCGGATGCCGATGAACGCGCTGAATGCAACCATGCCTATTCTCCACCATTTGTTCGCCCAGGCTTCCAGCCGGGTAGCGCCAAAAGCAAAAAGCACCGGGTAAGCCCCTTGCGAGTAATAGCTTTTCCCATGCCCAAGCATCAGGAGGGCAAGGGTGACCACGAATGCCCAGGCTATGAAACGGTATTGTTTCGTTCTCACCACCCAAACAAGACCAGCCAACCAGGTGAAGAAAGTGGCCACATTGTACAGAAGCTGGTCCATCAGAAAACTCCACGGACTCACGTACTCGAGCTGGCTATCCCGCAGCACCTTCATGTGGTAGACCACCGGGAAACCATGGCGGGCCTCCCAGAGAAGATTGGGCAGGAAGAGCAGGAATCCCAGCCCGATAGCGTAATAGAAATGGCGGTTGGTGAGTATCTTCCGGTCCCAAACCAGAAGGACGCCGGCGAGCAGGCCGGTGGCATAGAAAGCCATCGTGTACTTGGCGAGCATGCCGAGACCGAAGCTGACGCCCGCGACATAGAGGTGCATGTTCTTGCCCGTCTGCTGAAACCGGATCAGCCCATAGGCCATCGCCGTCCAGAAAAAGATATCCAGGAAGTTCGGCTGGAAGAGGAAATGCATCCTGAGCCAGGCGCCCGTCACCCAGGGCATCCACGCCAGAACCAGCGCAAACCAACGGCCACCCAGATGCAGTACCAGCCGGCCCGCGAGGAGGTATGTCAGACCGCCGAACAGGGAAGGCCATATTTTGATCGTCCACAACGCGCCGCCCAGCAGGTTCGTCAGCCAGGCAAACAGGGAGAGCAATGGCGGCGCCTCCATATAGCCCCATGCCATGTGCCGCGCCTCCGCCAGGTAGAGGAACTCATCCCGGTGCGGGCCCCACGCAGGGTCCTGAAGCAGAAACGGTAACATCACCTTGATCAGGGCGAGGAGATAAACAACACGCATTGGTTTCATGCAAAAAAGATAGAAAGATCGATGTACATGCAGCAATAATTTTGACCAATGGTATAAAACCGGTGACCTTGAGCCGCTAGATGCCCAACCCCGACGGCTTGCCCTCATCGCCTTACCATCGTTCAATTCCATTGCACAATTGCCTTGCTGTAAGATTTATCTTAATTTACAGGAAACTTGTCCCGGTGCATAGCAGCTTGGCCAGGGAAACGTGGGGATAAATTTCGACCTAACCGAAATCGTCAAATATGAAGCTCCCGGAAATGATCAATCGCCCCCTGGCGATAAGCACATTATTATATGTGGTATGGACCGCAACCCCAGCCAATGCCCAGCCCCCCATCCGAGACCCACATACGCCCGGCTACGTCTCGGCCACGGAGCTACCGGATGGCGCCATCCCTTCACCCGACTCCAATGGGAATTTTATTATCGGACCCACACATGACCCTGCGCCGGAATCGACGACACAGCCTAACATCCCGCAGGGGACCATATATCACCTTACCATGGATTCCAGGGACAGCAAGATCTATCCAGGCATCGCCCGCGAACCGCATACATTCGGCACACCAAATCCGGCAGATCCGGCTAAGTTGATCGTCACTACAAGCCATCCGGCTCCCTACATCCGCCAGGTGGCGGTGTATGTTCCCAAACAGTATGTTGCCGGTACCGCAGCGCCGTTTATCGTTGGCGCCGATGGGCCGGACAATCTGCTTTTCACGGTCTTGGACAACCTCATTGCGGAAGGCAAACTACCACCGATGATCGCCATCTCTATCGGTAATGGCAGCGGCGACGCCCAGGGCAGCGAACGGGGTCTCGAATATGATGCGATGAACGGCGTATACGCGGAGTTTGTGGAAAAGGAAGTACTGCCGCTGGTGGAAAGCAAATGCGGAGTCAAGCTAACTAAAGATCCTGCCGGTCGCGCCACTATGGGCGGCAGTTCGGGTGGGTCCTGTGCGCTGATCATGGCGTGGTACCATCCGGAATTATATCACCGTGTGCTCACCTATTCGGGTACTTATGTAAACCAGCAATGGCCCTTCGATCCGAAAACCCCGCACGGCGCCTGGGAATTTCATGAGCACCTGATCCCGAACAGCCGCGTAAAACCATTGCGCATCTGGATGGAGGTGGGCGACCAGGATCTTTATAACCCAAATGTGATGCGGGACAATATGCACGATTGGGTCCTGGCCAATGAGCACATGGCGAAAGTCCTCGCCGCAAAACACTATCCATACCAGTTTGTTTTTGCCCGCAACGCCCGGCACGTCGATCATAATGTAAAAAAGCAAACCCTGCCCGAAGCGCTGGAATGGCTTTGGAAAGACTATCACCCGGCCAAGGTCACGAAGCCTTCAAAAGGGACGAAATGATCATGCGGGATACCACCACTTTACCGGTATCCCAAACTGCGCCACCGCGGGTTTATCTTCAATTTCGTCGACGTTTGGATAACAGCCGGCGTAGTGTGCCTTGCATTCTCCACCAAACGCAAAGTTTCGTATATTCAACCATGAATCCATTGCCGCCCACTCGCCATTATACTCATCTCTCTCAAAGACAATATTCAGTGCAATGAATATTTTATCCAGATTAATCATTCTTCTCTTCTTGATTAGTTGCAATAGTCATCCAACTACCAAATCGAGCAAAGACTCGCTTACCATTCAATCGGCAAATAGTGGTGAACAGAAACTTGCCAGTAACGCGGAGACCTTCTCAATCACTCCTGCACTATTGACAAAATATCGCGAGGCTTGCGAGCATGATACCGCAGCTTATGATAAAAAGCTTGTTTCTAATTTCTTCGGCCTGATTAAAAAGTTCGACGGAAAAAAACTGGACACAACTATTCTCACTTTTGGAAATATAGATGGCGATTCGGATCAGGACACGATATCCACCAGGGTCTACTACAATGAGGACAGCATCTATGTAGACTCAAAGTGGATAAGGAATAACCATATCTTATGGAGGGACAACTACGTCGATCCATACACCGATTTAAATGCAAACCTGTTTACCGACAGCGGCAGGAATACCTGGATATGTTTCGCTATAGGTGTGCTGTACGGCCCTCCGGATTTCTATCCCCGTACCGAGATGACGGCCGACTCTATCGTTTACAGTCAAGGCGTGGAGGATTTGGACAGTGCGGGTATCCATACGGATATAGAAAACTACAAGGCCTACCTGCGGGACTTCAAAGGGGAATTGATAACCTGTGGGCAGCCGGAATCCCGCGAGCGTCTGTGGATCTGGTATAAACCGGCCAATCGGATGATAACATATTATCAACCTTAAGGCTTCTC
>DASZOW010000760.1:0-16279 GCA_035550615.1 Puia sp. | reverse complement strand
GAACATATTATAGGCAAAGAGACTGGCGCTTGCCGTTTCACTGATGACGCGGAGGTTCAGGCGGTAGCGTGGGTCGGCGCAAACATAGCTGTCGCGGACATAGACCTGGGGAAGCCGGTTAAACCAGGTAGTGATGGCGGTGAAGATGCGGTTGAAGGATATTTCGTCGATCGGCAGGTTGAAATCGTTCCAGTGGATGGTGGGTGTTGTCAGCTCGTCTTTGACGATGAAGCGGTCTTTGGGGCTGCGGCCGGTGAATGCGCCGGTGCGGATGACGAGGGCGCCTGTGTCGTTGAGGACTCCTTCCTTGCGACGGAGCGCGTGTTGGACCAGCTGGTGTGGAGACAGCTGATAGAGTATCGAGTCGGTAAGGTGTAAGCCGAGCCTGACCAGCTGGTCGGCCGGGGTAGCAAAAACAGGCACTGACATAGCGGCAATCGTTTATTTGGGGCAAAGCTAAAATTAAATTTTTTCTATAGCACGCCGGATTGAGGGTCCAAAATTAGATAAATTCAAATTTAGATGGTGGTTAATTAAAATCTTGACAAACTAACGAGTGTTAGTTTGTGTGTAATCGGATGAAAAATGGCATTTAATGATCAATCCATAATTTTGGATGAGGAATAAAAAATTTTCAGCATGCGGTATTTTCCTGTTAAACCAGAATTATTTACCGGGAACCGGGCGAGGTTCACGGGGGCGATGGAGGCTGGGGGGATTGCGATCTTTGTCAGCAACGACGAAATGCCCGTGAATGCGGATGCCCATTATCCGTTCCGACAGAACAGCGATCTTTTCTGGCTCACCGGTATCTGGCAGGAGGACACCATGCTGGTGCTTTTTCCGGGTCATCCCGATCCGCGGTACAGGGAGGTGCTGGTCCTGATGCGGCCGAACGAGCACAAGGAGAAATGGGATGGCCGGCGGCTGCGTGCCGAGGAGGCGAAGGATATTTCCGGTATTTCGACCATCTTGTGGCAGGATTCCATCGGCAGCTTTTTGCCAACGTGGATACATATCGCCGACAGCATTTATCTGAACAGTAATGAGCATGACCGGCGGTCGGGGCCGCTAATTACGAGGGAGCACCGGTTTATCGGTGAGTTGCAGGAGAAGTATCCGCTGCATATCTATCGGCGGAGTGCGAAGATCCTGCGAAATCTGCGGACCATCAAGACAGCGGCCGAGATCGAGTTGATGCAGAAAGCTGCGGATATTACTGGTGAGACCTTTGATGATGTGCTGAGGTTTATCAAACCCGGGGTCATGGAATATGAGATCGAGGCTGAGATCTATCGTGGTTTTTTAAGCAGGCGCAGCGCCGGACCGGCTTATGAAAGCATTATCGCCTGTGGGGACAGAGCAAGGACGCTGCATTATATCGCCAACAACCAGGAGTGCAGGGGCGGGGAGCTGGTGTTGATGGATTTCGGTGCGCAGTATGGAGGTTATAGCGCCGATCTGACCAGGACTGTACCGGTGAATGGAAGGTTCACGAAACGGCAGGCGGAGGTCTATAATGCTTGTCTGCAGCTACATTATTTTGCTAAGCAATTGTTAAGACCGGGGTTGTTTCCGGCTGAATATTCCCGGGCGTTTGGCGAGGAGGCCGGTAAGGTCTTTGAGCGTATCGGTTTATTGACAGCGTCCGATCTGAAGAATCAGACGCCGGAGAATCCCGCTTTCAGCAAGTACATGTATCATGGGGTATCGCATCAGCTGGGCATAGATGTACATGATGCAGGCTCCCGGCATGAGCCTTTCCAGGAGGGGATGGTGTTGACGATAGAGCCCGGCATCTATATCGAGGAGGAGCAGATCGGCATCCGGATCGAGAACGATGTATGGATCAGGGCGGACGGGAATAAGGACCTGATGGAGCACATTCCGATTACGGTCGAGGAGATTGAAAGTGTTATGAACAAATAAATACCTAATTTTCCGGAACATTAGATTGGAATGAAAAACATACCTAACCTGTTCACGTTACTGAATTTGTTCTTTGGATGTATTGCCGTGATCCTTATCCTGCAGAATGGCATCGTGATCCTGAATAATGCTGACGGGACGCAGTATGTCGGGACGCCGGAGAAGATCTGGCTTGCGTCCTTTTTCATCGGTCTTGCGGCGCTGGTAGATTTCCTGGATGGATTGGTGGCCCGGCTTTTCAAGGCGACCTCGCCTTTGGGGAAGCAGTTGGATTCGCTGGCTGACGTGGTCAGCTTCGGGGTGGCTCCGGGTATGATCTTATATCAGCTGCTGCGTTTGAGTTTTGCGGGGCAGGAGGATGGTTTGGATGTTTCGGTGGGCTGGTATCTGCCTGCGTTGATCTTTCCGTGTGCGGCGGCCTACCGGCTGGCGCGTTTCAATCTCGACGATTCTCAGCAGTATGGATTCAAGGGGGTGCCGACTCCCGCTGCGGGTTTGCTGATCGCGTCGTTGCCGCTGATCTCGTGGTATACGACGAATCCGATGGTAGTCGCGGTTATTGCCAACAAGTGGGTGTTGTATGTGTTGATCCTGCTGGTGGCCTGGCTGATGACGAGCAATCTGCCGTTGATGGCTTTGAAGTTTACCGATCATAGTGTTCGCGGCAACTGGCCCAAGCTGGTCCTGCTGGTGCTGGCGGTGGTGGCGGCGGTGTTTTTGAGGTGGTTGGCGGTGCCGGCGGTGTTCATTTTTTATATTATCGTATCTTTGGTGGCTCAACGCGGACCAAGCGTCCGGGGGCCGAAGGCCAATCATTAGAAGTTTTGAGGCCGAAGGCTATTTTAAGATCGAGCCGGAGGGCTCAACAAAACAAACAAGACAACATGACCTTTTCTGTTCAGGTTAAAGTTATGCCATTGAAGGAATTGCTGGATCCGCAGGGAAAGGCGGTGATGGGCGGCCTGCAAAATCTCGGGATCCGGAGTGTAAGCGATGTGCGGATCGGAAAGAGCATTTCGCTGCAGATAGAAGCCGCTTCTGCCGATGAAGCCCGGCAGATCGCCGAAGAAGCCAGCCGCAAGCTCCTTGCCAACCCGGTGATGGAGTATTTCGAGACAACCGTAAATTAATGCTCTACATTGTTCCTTCCCCCATAGGTAATCTGCAGGATATTACGCTCAGGGCGTTGGAGGTGTTGAAACAAGTCGATATGATCCTGGCTGAGGACACCCGGAATTCTTCCAGGTTGCTCAACCATTACCAGATCATCAAGCCGCTTTCGCCGTATCATCAGCATAATGAGCATCGGGTATTGCATCATTTGGTGGATCAGCTTTTACAGGGGAAGAAGATGGCGTTGCTGACGGATGCCGGCACGCCTGGCGTTTCGGACCCGGCTTTTCTGCTGGTCCGGGAATGTATCAAGGCAGGCGTACGAGTCGAATGTCTGCCCGGGGCAACGGCGTTCGTGCCGGCGCTTGTCAATAGCGGGTTACCGATGAACCGGTTTTGTTTCGAAGGGTTCCTGCCGTTGAAAAAGGGCAGGCAGACGTTGTTGAAGCAGCTGGCGGCCGAGAGCCGTACGCTTGTGTTCTATGAATCGCCGATGCGGCTGGTGAAAACGCTCGAAGAGATGAGCCAGTATTTCGGCGGCAGTCGCAAATGTTGTGTGAGCCGCGAGCTGACCAAGTTATATGAAGAAAACCAGCGGGGTTCGCTGGACGAAGTTTGTGCTTATTTCCGCGAAAAAGGAGTCAAGGGGGAGATCGTCATTGTTGTGGAGGGGCGGGAAGAGTAACGACAATGTGAATGATAACTTAAAAATATCTTTTATGAAGAAGACCTTTTTTGTGCTACTTAGTTTTGTGGCCCTGTTTGCTGTTAATCACGCCGATGCCCAATTCCGTTCCCTGCCCGGCGCCGTGACCGATTCCTTCAAGGTGAAATATCCCGCGGCCAAGGATGTATCGTGGTCGGACAAGGTATCTGCTTTCCAGGCGACTTTCACGCAAGGCGGAGACCGGATGGTAGCGCGGTTCAGCAAGGATGGGCAGTGGCAGAGCTCTACCAAGACGATAGCGAAAGACGCGCTTCCTGCTGCAGTCAGGGATGGCCTGAGCAAGAGCAAGTATGCCGGCGCCGAATGGGAGATCCGTTTCGTAACCGTTAAATATTTGCCGGGTGAGGTGACGCAATATATCGTGCAGGTGCAGAAGAGCGATATTCAGAAAAAGAACCTGACATTCAGCAGCGGGGGACGTTTGCTGAAAGATAGCAATACGTTGTAAAATCATTATAGAATGAGAGGCATTTTCCTGACCCTGATCATCGGCTGGGGGATGACGGTATCGGCACAGCCCGACCGCTGGCAACAGCGGGTAAAGTATACGATGAACATCAATATGGACGTGAACACGAACCGGTTCACGGGCAGCCAGACGCTGGCGTATACCAATAACAGCCCGGATACGCTCCATAAGGTCTTTTATCATCTGTACTGGAATGCGTTCCAGCCCGGCAGCATGATGGACAATCGCAGCCGCGAGCTCGGGAAGATCGTGTATGGCCGGCATGGCCAGGAACAGCGGGACTGGGATCCCCGGGTGCGGGACCGGATATTGAATCTGAAACCCGATGAGATCGGGTATGATAGCGTGCTTACGCTGACGATGAGCGGCGTTGCGCAATCGTTTAAGATCGAGGAGACGATCATGGAAGTCGGACTGACCAGGCCGATCCTGCCGCATACGACAGTGACCTTCCAGATGCAGTTCAAGGCGCAGGTGCCTTTGCAGATACGGCGCAGCGGTCGGGACAATCCGCAGACGGGAGTGCGTTATTCCATGAGCCAGTGGTATCCCAAGATGTGTGAATACGATTATGAAGGATGGCATCCCACGCCGTATGTGGCGCGCGAGTTTTATGGCGTCTGGGGGGATTACGATGTGACGATCCATATCGACCGGCATTATTTGGTGGCTGGCACCGGCTATCTGACGAATGCGCAGCAGGTGGGTTTCGGTTATGAGGAGCCGGGCACCAGGGTGGTCCGGCCGGCCGGGGAGAAGCTGGTATGGCACCTGGTGGCGCCGAATGTCCACGATTTCATGTGGGCTGCCGATCCGGAGTATCATCACCTGGTGAGGCGTATACCAAACGGGCCGGTGATCCATGTCGTTTATAAGAATCAGAGCAATGATCCGCGTGTGGATACTGCCTGGAAGACGTTGGCGGATGCTGCGGTGATGGTGTTCCCCTACATCGAAAAGACGTTTGGGAAATATGGCTGGAAGCAATATTCTTTTGTACATGGCGGCGACGGCGGCATGGAATACCCGATGGCTACGCTGCTGGCGGGGCCGGGTCTGGGCGGCGCTTTTCATGAGTGGATGCACAGCTGGTACCAGGGGATGATGGGTACGAACGAGTCGATGTATGCCTGGATGGATGAAGGTTTCACCAGCTATGCGGAACACCGGGTGACCGCCTGGTATCACCGCGAGATGTTGCGGTTGCATCCCGATGACAAAGGATGGCAGAACCAGGTAGCGGAGGATCAGGCGCAGCTGCCGATGGATCACGGCGTCGCGTATAACCAGTACTTCGGGCTGGTGAAGAGCGGGTTGGAAGAGCCTTTGACGACGCATGCGGACCACTTCAATACCAACTTTGCCTATAGCATCGGTTCCTATTTCAAGGGCGAGATGTTCCTGGAGCAGCTGGGATATATCGTGAGCGATACGGTACGGGACCGGATCCTGCATGAATATTACCGCGAATGGCGGTTCAAACATCCCAATGCCAGCGATTTTATGCGGGTGGCGGAAAAGGTCAGCGGTCTGCAGCTGGACTGGTATAAGGAATACTGGATCAGCACGACCAAGACGATCGATTACGGTATCGACAGTTTGTGGGAAGAGAGCGGTAAGACGAAGATCAGGCTGAAGATGGTCGGGTATATGCCGATGCCGCTGGATGTGGTGATCCAATACCGTGACGGCAAGAAGGAGATGGAGTACATTCCGCAATACCTGATGTTCGGCAGCAAGCCGGATGAGGACCGGACGATGCCGCGTACTGTCTGTGAGCCGTGGAAATGGACCTCCCCTACCTATACCTTCCAGCTGAATCACCGGTTGACGGATGTGAAGGTCATAGAGATCGATCCGAGTCAGCGGATGGCGGATGTCGACCGGAGGAATAATAAGTTAGAGCTGAACTGGTAAGATAAAAGCGCCGCCGCCCGGAGGGCGGCGGCGTGGCAAATTCATTCTTCGAGTCCCGTGGATAAGGTAAAATGACTAATCGTATCTGAATCAAACAGCCCGGGAGCAAAGGTATATGCCCCGGCGGGGTAAAAAAATACCACTTAGTGGTATTTTATCTGCCATAGAATTTATTGATCGCTTCGACGCGGTTGTTCACGTGTAGCTTTTCGTATATGTGATACACGTGTTTGCGTACTGTTTCCTGGCTGATAAAGAGCCGGCCGGCGATTTCTTTGTAGAGCATACCCTGGGCCAGCAGTTCGAGGATCTCGTTCTCGCGGTTGGAGAGGATGCTGATGGCGGTCCTGGCGGGGGTATTGGCGCTGGTGGTATCGGCGGTTGACCGGACCTGGAATGCGTTGACGACCTTCCTGGCGATCTGGCTGCTCATGGGGGCGCCGCCTTCGTATAGTTCGCGCAGGGCGTCGAGGAGTTTTCCGGGGGCCGTCTTTTTCAGGATATAGCCATTGGCGCCGGCTTTCAGGGCTTCAAAGATCTTTTCGTCTTCTTCATAGATGGTACACATCATGAACAGGATCTCCGGGTATTGCGGTTTTAGTTGCCGGACGCAATCGATGCCACTCTCTCCATCTCCGAGGTTAATATCCATGAGGACAACATGGGGTTTCGCGGCGGGAATCTTTTGCAATGCCTCTTCGGCATCGGAATAGGAACCGGCCAATGTGTATCCTTCAGCCATCAGGATGATCTGTTCGAGGGCAGAGCGGATGTCTTTGTTGTCATCTACAATGCAAACAGATATAGTCATAGTGCAAATGTCCGGCGCTTTGGGGATTTGGCAATACCACGAAGTGGTAGAAATTTTACGATAGACGGCGGGGCTTTGGGGTCAGTAGGGGACCTGGAGCAGGTATTTTTCTTTGAATTCATCCAGGGGGAAGAGTTCGTAGACTTCGATGATGCGGGGGCGTGTCCCGCTTTCGGAAATTTCCGCGGCGAGGTCTCCGCCTTTGAGGCAGATGAGGCCGGAAATCGGACTGGCGCCCAAGGCAGAGGGGCGCAGCCGGTCCGATGGAATAGGGGCCGGTTTTTTCAGGAGTGGGCGGGCCCAGGTCCAGAGATCTTTGAGGGGGGCGACGGCGCGGGAAACGGCCAGATCGAATTTACGGTCTTTGATCTCTTCCGCGCGGATATGGCGGGTAGAGACGTTGGTGAGGCCGATGGCTTGGGCGATGGCATCGACTACCTTTAGTTTTTTTCCGATGCTGTCTACGAGATGAAAGCGGGTGGAAGGGAAGAAGATGGCCAGGGGGATGCCGGGGAATCCGCCGCCGGTGCCGATATCGATGACGTCCATTCCGGGTCTTAGCTCGAACGCTGCGGCGATGGCCAGGGAGTGCAGGATATGTTTTTCGTAGAGGCTTTCGATATCCTTGCGCGAGATGACATTGATCTTTGCGTTCCATTCCGGGTAGAGTTCACCCAAGGCCGAGAGCTGCCGGATCTGCACCGGCGTGAAATCAGTAAAATATTGCAGGACTATTTCCAGCCCGCCCGGGGTTTTTTCCATAATGTGGAGGCAAAGATGATATAGTAAAAGAACATCCACAGATCGAGCAGCCACCACCAGGGGAACAGATCTTCTTCCCCCAGTTTTTGCATGGATCGATTAAAAATATAAGCTTGTACGATCAGCCGTACGCCGAAGATGATCAGGGCTGTCTTCCAACTGAAAAAGAGACTGACGATCAACAAGGGATAGAACAGCAGATGGGTGATAGAATAGAGGCCCAGCAGGAATTTGTGCAGTGGCTTATAATATTTGGCGGTGGTGTAGTGCCGGGATTTTTGACGGAACCATTCGTTGAAGGTCTTTTTTGGTTCGGAGACGGTGAAGGTATCGGGGTCTACCACGATGGCGGTATTCGTTTTGGTTGCCACCTTATTGATAAAGAGATCGTCGTCGCCGCCGGGGACGTGGTTGATGGCGGAGAAGCCTTTGTTGCGCAGGAAGATGCCTTTTTTGTAGGAGAGGTTTCTGCCGACGCCCATATAGGGCAGGCCTGCCAGGGCATAGGAGAAATATTGAAGCGCGGTATGAAAGGTGTCGAAGCGGATGAGCTTATTGAGGAAGCCGGCGCTTTTTTTATAGGGGCTATAACCCAGCACCACTTCGATCCCGTCCCGATAAGCGTCCTGCATTTTCTGGATCCAGAACTCGGTGGCCGGAACGCAGTCGGCATCGGTGAGGAGGACGATCTCGTACAGCGCTTCCTTGATCCCCATGCTCAGCGGATATTTCTTGCCGGGGATGCCGATGGCTTCGTGTTCGAGATTAACGATATGAAGGCCTTTGAACTTCTTTTTGAACTCATCGAGCAGATAGCGGGTTTCGTCCTGGCTATTGTGATTGACGACGATGACCTCGTGGGTGCTGGGGTAGCGTTGAACGAGCGCGCCGGGGAGATGGGTGACGAGACGGGCGGCCTCATCGCGGGCGCAGATGATCACGCTGACGGGATGTTGTTGGGAGTGTTCTTTGGATTTTGGGGTATAGAAGGCGAGCCTTCTGAAGAACCAACCATAGTAGAACAATTGTACTATGGTGATCACACAAAAAACAATAAAAAACAGTTCGAGCCAGGGGAAACTCAAAAACAAATTAGTCATAACAGGTTTACGCGGTACGAAAGTACGTATTTTCATCATGTCGGCGCAAAAGATAGGTGCAGTAAGGGGATTCCCGTAATTTGCGGCCCGAACCGGCTAGCGGCCGTTTCATCTACATCAGCGTACATGGCAGCTTTACAATTCCAGTTAGAGGGGCGGGATGGGCAGTCGGCGGCCCGGGCCGGGAAGATCACGACCGACCATGGGGAGATCATGACACCGGTCTTTATGCCCGTAGGAACGGTCGGCAGCGTCAAGGCGGTAACGCAGCAGCAGCTTGTGCAGGACGTGCAGGCGCAGATCATCCTGGGAAATACCTATCATCTTTATCTGCGGCCGGGACTGGAGGTGTTGGAGAAGGCCGGCGGTTTGCACCGGTTCAATGGCTGGGAGAGGCCGATATTGACGGATAGCGGGGGATACCAGGTATTCTCCCTTTCGGGCACCCGGAAGATCAAGGAGGAGGGGGTCGTTTTTCAAAGCCATATCGATGGATCGAAGCATTTGTTCTCTCCCGAGAAGGTTATGGATATTCAGCGGACCATCGGCGGCGATATTATCATGGCCTTTGACGAATGTCCGCCGTACCCCAGCGAATATGGATATGCCGGGCGATCCATGGAGTTGACGCACCGCTGGCTGGACCGCTGCTGGGATCATTTTCATTCGACGTCCGACAAGTATGGCTATACGCAGAACCTCTTTCCCATTGTACAAGGCGGTGTTTACCCGGATCTGCGGCGGCGGTCGTGCGAATATGTGGCCGCTAAGGGCGCCGTGGGCAATGCTATCGGGGGGCTCAGCGTAGGGGAGCCCGAGCAGGAAATGTATGAGATCTGCGGCGCCTGTTGCGAAATCCTACCGGCCGACAGGCCGAGATACCTGATGGGGGTGGGCACGCCGTGGAATATCCTCGAGTGTATCGCGCTGGGTATCGATATGTTCGATTGCGTGATGCCCACGCGGAATGGAAGGAATGCCATGCTTTTTACTTCGCGTGGCGTGATCAATATCGACAATAAGAAGTGGGAGTTCGACTATTCGCCCCTGGATGACGGTATCGAGAGCGGGCCGAGTAATTTCTACAGCAAGGCTTATCTCCGGCATCTGGTCAAGTCCAGGGAGATACTTGCATTGACCATCGCCAGTGTACACAACCTGGCGTTTTATCTGCACCTGGTCCGGGAGGCGCGGCGACATATCCTGGCGGGAGATTTTATGAGCTGGAAACGGGAGCAGACAGACATTCTTAAAACGAGACTGTAGTTGTTGATACTTAATGTGTTGTATGTGCGAATCCTATATTTTGCAATTTTGAAAGCAATAGAGCAGCCATACTAGCTTAACTTTGCGGCGACCATGCTGAAGCTAATCGACAGGTACATATTAAAAAAATTTATAGGGACGTTCGTTTTTACCATGGTGGTGATCACCGCTATTGCTGTGGTGATCGATACGAGTGAAAAGGCGGATGATTTTGTCCGGAGCGGGCTTACGGCGGGGCAGCTGATCACGGCGTATTATATCGGCTTTATACCTTTTATTATGTCGATGATCTATCCGCTGATGGTGTTTATCGCGGTGATCTATTTTACGAGCAAGATGGCGGGTAAGTCGGAGATCATCGCTATCCTGGCGGGAGGGGTACGGTATAACCGGATGCTGCGGCCTTACCTGATCGGGGCCGTTTTTCTGTCCGTTGTCTTCTGGCTGGCCAGCCAGTACTGGATCCCCAAGGCCAATGAGATCAGGACCGATTTTCAGGCGGTGTACGTGGACCGGAACAGCAGCTATAACGGGGACCCGTATCGCAATAACAATTTTTATCTGCGGGTGGACCCGAATACTTTTGTCGGGTTCAAATATTATGACACCGCCAATAAGGTAGCGAGTAATTTCTTTCTTCAGCGGTTACAGGGCAACAAGGTAGTGTATACGCTCCGAGCGGAGACGGTGCGCTGGGACCCCAACAAAAAGGACTGGAAGCTGACGACGATCGTGGAGCGGAACATCAATGGGATCAAGGAGACGCTGACGCGTAAGGACACCATGCATGTGAATCTGAATGTGCTGCCGAAAGAGTTGCGACGGGACGATTATCTCAAGGACAAGCTGACGACGCCGGAGCTGCATCGGTTCATTCACATGGAGGAGGTGCGAGGATCGGAGGGCATCAATACGTTCAAGGTGGAGCTCTATCACCGGGATGCCACGCCGTTTTCGGTGATCATCATGGCGCTGATCGGGGCGATCATCTCGAGCCGTAAGATCAGGGGAGGGAGCGGGTTGCATCTGGCGGTGGGGATCGTGCTGGCTGCCGTTTTTGTGGTGATGGATAAATTTGCCGTGACATTTTCCACCAAGGGGAATATGCCGCCTATGCTGGCGGCCTGGCTGCCAAACATGATCTTCAGCGGTGTGGCGTGTATCCTGTATTTGAAGACGCCGAAATAGCAGGCGAACCCCGGCAGGGGGGTCGGGCTGACTGGTGAGGGTTAACGGTATTTTAATACAAATGGTTCTAAATCATTTGCTCTACAACGATTCGTGGAGTAACTTTAACGATCCAAAACGGGGTTATATGGCATTCAATAAAGACAGGTTCAAGACTAAGGCCGACGAAGTGGCCAGCGAGATCAAAGAGCTATTAAAAGAGCATGGGAACAAGAAGATCGGCGAGGTGACGCTTTCGCAGATCTACCAGGGGATGCGGGGGATCACCGGTCTGGTGAGCGAGACCTCGCTGCTGGATGCACAGGAGGGAATCCGGTTCCGTGGTTATTCGATACCCGAGCTGCAGCAAAAGCTGCCGAAGGCGCAGGGGGGAACGGAGCCGTTGCCGGAGGGCCTTTTCCACCTGATGATGTTGGGCGAGCTGCCGACGGAGGAAGACGCGCATAGTATTACGGCCAACTGGCAGCGGCGCAGTCATGTGCCCAATCATGTGTTCGACGCCATCGAGGCGTTACCTAAGGATTCGCATCCGATGACGCAGTTTGTAGTCGCCATAATGGCTTTGCAGACCGAGAGCAAGTTTGCCGCGCGGTATGCGAAGGGGATGAATAAAAAAGATTATTGGGAAGCGGTATTCGACGACAGCATGGATCTGATCTCCCGGTTGCCGCGGGTTGCCGCTTATATCTACCGCCGGAAATACAAGGATGAAGATCATATTCAGCCGGATGGGCTGCTCGATTGGGCCGGTAATTTTGCCCATATGTTGGGTTATGAGGATGAGACCTTCCGGGAGCTGATGCGGTTGTATATGACTATCCATGCGGATCATGAAGGAGGGAATGTGAGCGCTCATACGACGCACCTGGTAGGTTCGGCGCTTAGTGATCCTTACCTAAGCCTTGCCGCGGGGATGAATGGCCTGGCCGGTCCGCTGCATGGGCTTGCGAACCAGGAAGTGATCAAGTGGATCCTGGAGATGCGGCGGGAGCTTGGCGTCGAGCTGCCTTCGAAGGACCAGATCGCGAATTATGTACAGAAGACGTTGAGTGAAGGCAAGGTCGTTCCCGGTTATGGTCATGCGGTGTTGCGGAAGACCGATCCGCGGTTTACGGCGCAGATGGAATTCGGTAAGAAGCATATGCCTAATGATCCGCTGGTCCAGACGGTATGGAATATCTATGAGACCGTGCCGCCCATTCTGCAATCGTTGGGGAAGATCAAGAATCCCTGGCCGAATGTGGATGCGCACAGTGGAGCCCTTTTGGTACATTATGGATTGGTGGAATATGAATTCTATACCGTATTGTTCGGCGTTAGCCGTGCGTTGGGGGTGTTGGCGAGTCTTTGTTGGGACCGGGCGCTTGGATTCCCGATAGAAAGGCCGAAGTCGGTGACGACGGAGCTGGTGAAGGACTGGCTAAAGGGAGAGGGGGAGATCTGGGGAGATTAGTCGGCGGCAGCCCTGGGAATAAAATTGAGAGCCCGGCATCCGCCGGGCTCTTGTATTATAGGGCCGTTGCATCATAGGGCCATTGCATCACAGGGCCGTTGTGATATAGGGTTTTTATAGAGCTTGTAAAATGTCCTTGAGGATGTCGTCCTTGTGTTCGAGGCCGACGGAGATGCGGATGAGGCCGGGTGTGATGCCGACGGTGGCGCGTTCTGCGTCGGTGAGTTTGGCGTGGGTGGTGCTGGCGGGGGGGGAGGCGATGCTGCGGGTGTCGCCGAGGTTGGCGGTGAGGGATAGCATCCTGAGCTTGTCGAGGAATTTGCGGCCGGCTTCCAGGCCGCCTTTGAGTTCGAAGCAGACGATGCCGCCGCCATTCTTCATTTGTTTTTTTGCGATGGCGTATTGAGGGTGGCTGGGCAGCATGGGGTAGCGCAGGCTGGCGATCTGCGGATGGCTCTCGAGCTGCTGAGCGATGTATAGCGCATTCGAGGAATGGCGTTCCATGCGGACGTCGAGCGTTTCGAGGCTTCTGCTGAGGATCCAGGCGTTGAAGGGCGAGAGGGAAGGGCCGGTGCTGCGGCAGAAGAGATAGATCTCGTGGATCAGCTGTTCTTTACCGAGGACGGCTCCGCCGAGGACGCGTCCCTGGCCGTCCAGCCATTTAGTAGCGGAGTGGATGATGAGATCGGCGCCGAAGTCGATGGGCGTCTGGCCGATGGGGGTGGCGAAGCAGTTATCTACATTGAACAGGATATTATGTTTGCGGCAAAGCGCGCCGGCGGCCTCGAGGTCGACGATGTCGAGCCCGGGATTGGTGGGCGTCTCGAGGAAGAACATTTTGGTATTGGGCCGGACGGCGGCTTCCCAGGCGGCGGGGTCATCGGTGGGTACGTAGGTATACTCGATGCCGTATTTGGGCAGGAATTTCGTGATCACCCCATGGGTGCTGCCGAAGATGGCGTTGCAGACCAGCAGGTGGTCGCCTTTTTTCAGGAAGGTGAGAAAGGAGGCGAAGATCGCGCTCATGCCGGAAGCGGTGGCGAAGCCAGTTTCGGCGCCTTCGAGGGCGGAGAGCCGGTCGGTGAACTCCTGGACGGTGGGGTTGCTGAAACGGCTGTAGATATTTCCCTGTTGTTCGTCGGCGAAGATGGCGCGCATCTGTTCGGCATCGTCGTAACAGAAGCTGCTGGTGAAATAGACGGGCGAAGAATGTTCTCTTGCGGGGGACTCTTCCGTGCGGATACGGATGGCTTGGGTGATACGATGATTGGACATGTGTTATTGATTGACTTTTACTTCCCAGGTGATGTTGCCATGAGCTTCCCGGAGGGTGGCTGCTACCGAGCAGTATTTATCCATGGAGAGCTCGCAGGCCTTTTTGGCTTTGTCGGGGTCGATCTCGCCTTTGAGGTCGAAGACGATATGGATGTCTTTCCAGAGGGCGGGTTCCTTGCCTTTTTCTCTTTCCCCGTCTATGGTCATACTGAAGCCGGTGACCTTCTGGCGCTGTTTGTTGAGGATGGAGACGATATCGATGCCGCTGCAGCCGCCGAGGCCCATGAGCAGCATTTGCATCGGGCGGACGCCGAAATCGACGCCTCCTGTTTCGGGATTGCTGTCCATGCGGACGGTATGGCCGCCCATGTCTTTGGCTTCAAAACCAAAGTCGCCGGTAATCCTATGTAGTTGAATCCGTACCATTAAAGAATTTTTTGCAAAAATAAGGCACGAGACCCCTTATTTTGCATCGAAATATAGATTTGCCGGGGCCGGGTAGTACGAGGCGGGTGGAAAGCGGGGGCCGGGTAGTACGAGGCAGGTGGAAAGCCGGGGCCGGCGATAGTAAATATTACGCAAGGATGAATTATTTTACATATGAGCACCCTTTTCCGCTGGAAGGCGGCGGATCCTTACCCGGTATTACGGTGGCCTATCATACATATGGCCGGCTGAATAAGGATTCGAGCAATGTGGTATGGGTGTGTCATGCGCTGACCGCCAACTCCGACGTCGCTCACTGGTGGCCTGGGGTAGTGGGGGAGAAGGGGCCGATCCATCCCGACGACTATTTTATCGTTTGCGCCAATATTCTAGGGTCGTGTTATGGGAGCACGGGGCCGTTGAGCGTCGACCCCGGGAAGGCGGAAGGGGCGCCTTATTATGCCGATTTCCCGCAGGTGACGATCCGGGACATGGTACGGGCGCACATCCTGCTGCGCAAGCATCTGGGCATCGGGAAGATCCAGCTTATGATGGGTGGAAGCATGGGCGGATACCAGGCTTTGGAATGGTGTGTGATGGAGCGGGACGTGATCAAGCAGCTTTTTCTCATTGCGACGTCGCCGGCGGAGAGTGCGTGGGGCATCGCCATCCATACGGCGCAGCGGCTGGCCATCGAGGCCGATACCAGCTGGCGGGACCCTGATCCGAAGGCGGGAAGCCGGGGACTGAAGGCGGCGCGGGCGATCGGTATCCTGACGTATCGTAACTATGGGATCATGGTGCAAAAGCAAACGGATAGGGACACCGAAAAGCTGGATGGGTTCAGAGCCAGCTCCTATATCGATTACCAGGGGGATAAATTAGTGAGCCGGTTCAATACCATTTCTTACTGGACGCTGACAAAGGCCATGGACAGTCACCAGCTTGCGCGTGGGCGGGGGGGTGATATGGAAGCCGTTTTGCGGAGCATTACCCAGCGCACGCTGCTGATCGGTATCACCAGCGATATCCTCTGCCCGGTGGAAGAGCAGCGGCATATGGCGGCGCATCTGCCCGATGCCACGCTCGTAGAGATCGATTCCGCATACGGGCATGACGGATTCATGGTAGAGGGGCATAAAATAGCCAGCCCTTTGCGTGACTGGCTATCGAAGGAAGAAGTTACTCGATCGTGAGTTTTCCCTGGTAATAATCCAGCACTTTAGTCCGGAAGATATAGGCATATTTTGCGGCGGCGAGGTTGACTTCCGCAGCGTCGCTATTGCCTTTGGCGAGGATGTAGGCATCGGAGGCGATGACGCCTTCCGTGAAGCGGATATTCGTGACGCGGAAGGATTCCTTATAAGCGACGACCTCCTGCTGATAGAATTTAAAGCTTTTATATGCCGCGATCATGTTTTGAAACGCCAGTTCTACCTGTTGTTGCAGGTAATTGTGGGCATTCCTGTTCAGCAGCTGGTAATTTTTGAGGTTGAGCTTTGCCTGACGGACGTTGTTGCGAGCCTGGAAGCCGTTGAGGATGGGGATATTGACATTGATACCGATGCTTTCGCTGCGGTTATTTTTGAACTGGTCTCCCCAGGTGGGAAAAGTATTGTACCCGTTGGTTACCTTATCGTAAACCGGCGTATTCCCGGTGGGATCCAAAAAGGCGGATGTCGATGGTATGTAGGATGTGCCGGTGGGCACAAAACCGCTGGCGGCGGGGGCATTGGTCCAGTTTGTACTGACGTTGGCGCCGAGGGATATGGACGGGTAATAGGCGCCCCTGTAATATGCCAGGTTGCTCCGATATTCGAGAACCTTGAGCTGGGCGGAGCGG
>DASZOW010000759.1:0-1585 GCA_035550615.1 Puia sp. | reverse complement strand
GTCACGTAGAATAAGACTACCGGTGTTTCCGGCAGGTTACAAAGAAAGTTACAAAAAATAAATGGGCGCCGGCTGTAACCCGGTCGAATAGAGTGTAGTCTGAGGTGGTATAAAACGTAATAACATGGGACCAGATCAATTAGTTTTCTTGTGGTTTATCATCATGACACTTTCGATATGTGCAGTGATCTTTGGCAACCGATATGTCCGTAACCGGGAGAATATGGCCATGATCGAAAAAGGGCTTGATCCCAATATCAAACCCGAACGGCCGCGGCCGGCGCCTTTCCGCAGTCTGAAATGGGGCTTGTTGCTTGTGGGGGCGGGATTGGGATTGTTCCTGGCATATCTTCTTGACAATACGGTGTTGTATCACATCGGGCATTATACCAGCAAATGGGACAATGGCGAATACCAGGTCAACGGCGCCAATGTGAGTATTTATTTTGCGCTTATCGCTATCGGCGGCGGGCTGGGACTGATCACCAGTTACCGGATCGAGAAAAAGGAATTGCTCGATAAGGAGGATAAGAGTAGTTAGTCTTGAATGGCAATATATGCAGGCGGGCCGGCTGTTTAGCCGGCCTTTTTATTTGTCCACGACTTCCAGCGCTTTGGTGACAACGGGGTCGGAGGTGTTACTGACCTCGAAGTAGCCTTCCGTCCGCCAGATCTGGCGGGCGATCAGCGCTTTTATGCGACGTTGGAGCACTTCTTTTTCCTTTGCCGGTACCGAGTTGAGGTTGATCGTGTCTTTGGCCGCGTATGCGGTGAGCGCCTTCCAGACAACGGCATCGTCATGGAAACCTGCGGCGAAGTCGGATGGATTTTTAAATGCTTGAAAAGCAGGAAGATGCTGGATATAATACGTATAGATGAAACGGTTGAGCGTACCGTCTACATAGAGGCTGGTGATCGTCCTGGAAAGGGTGCTCGTATCGAAGCCCACGAAGATATCCGGAGTGATGCCGCCTCCGCCGTATACGGTCCTGTGTTCGGGGCCCAGGGTCTTGTAGGCCGGACCTGCATGGCTAGCCGTATCGCCATGGAGCACTTCGCCATCGTGGAAACGTTTCAGGACCTCTTCGTTATAGTCGTCATGTCCTTTGTCATAAGGTTTCTGGATGCTGCGGCCGGTGGGGGTATAATAACGGGCGATGGTCAGACGCAATGCAGAGCCGTCGCTTAGCTGATATTGTTCCTGCACCAGGCCTTTTCCAAAGGTTCTCCGGCCGATGATCGTGGCGCGGTCCCAGTCCTGCATGGCGCCGGTGAGCACTTCGCTGGCGGAGGCGGTGCCTTCGTCGGTGAGGAGGGCCAGCTTGCCCTTCTCGAAGAGGCCGTCGCGTTTACAGCGGTATTCCACTTTCGGGGAGCGAGCCCCTTGCGTATATACGATGAGCTTGTCGTCGTCGAGGAATTCATCGGCTATCTCGATGGATTCACCCAGGATGCCGCCGCCATTGCCGCGGAGATCGAGGATGAGGCGTTGCAGTCCTTGTTTTTGCAGCTTCATCAGGGCCCGGGCGAATTCCGCGTGTGTGGTCTCGGAGAATTTGCTGATGCGGATATAGCCCGTTTCCTT
>DASZOW010000758.1:0-6738 GCA_035550615.1 Puia sp. | reverse complement strand
ACAATATCTGACGCTGGCCCAGGCGCAGGAGAACAAGGTACCCGTGGATTGGGATAAATTCCGGCCGGTGCCGCCTGCATTCGTCGGGACAAAAACCTTCGACGGTTATGACCTGGCGGAGATCGTAGAATTTATCGACTGGGGTCCGTTCTTTATCGCCTGGGAATTGCACGGTAAATTTCCGCAGATCCTGCAAGATCCTACGGTGGGCAAGGAGGCGACAAAACTTTACAATGACGCCAGAGAGCTGCTGGCTAACATAGTCCGTGAGAAATGGCTGAAACCCCGTGCCGTCATCGGTTTCTGGCCGGCTAATTCGGATGGAAAGGATACAGTTACCGTTCTGGCCGGCGCCTCCGTGGGAGAGGTGAAACTCGAATTCCTTCGTCAACAGGTCAAGAAAGCTGCCGGTCAACCCAATATCTCGCTGGCGGATTTTATCGCGCCTGCTGCTACGGGCAAGACCGATCATATCGGCGCCTTCGTCGTAAGCATCGAGGGCATCGAGCCACATCTCAAACGATTCCAGGACGCCCACGACGATTACAACAAGATCACCCTTCAGGCGCTGGCGGATCGTCTGGCCGAAGCCTTTACCGAATTGCTTCACCAAAAGGTGCGTAAGGAATACTGGGGTTATGCCAAAGAGGAGCACCTGACCAACGACCAGCTGATCCGGGAAGAATATCTGGGTATCCGGCCGGCGCCGGGATATCCCGCTTGTCCCGACCATACCGAAAAGAGAAAGCTTTTTGCCATGCTCGATGCTACCAACCAAACAGGGACCATTCTGACGGAGTCGCTGGCGATGTACCCGGCTTCTTCGGTGAGCGGCTGGTATCTCGCGAATCCGGAAAGCAAGTATTTCGGGATCGGCAAGATAGAAAAGGACCAGGTCGTCGACTATGCAGCCCGGAAGGGAATGCCGTTGGAAGAAGCAGAGCGATGGTTGCGTCCGGTATTGGAATATGATGCCTGATCAGCGGGCCTTGATCTTTCTTTCCGCATCTTTGCTGTCGGCGAGGCCCAGAAAGAATAACCCGATGCTGATGACTCTCGACGGCCAGTGGCCGGCAAGTCCCGGACTGTTCGTAATGATGCCCGCAACGATGAGCGCCAGGGTCAGTCCTAATCCGACCCGAAAAGCCGTAAACGGCCTGCTCTTTGTCCAAAACGCAAGAACGAGATAGACGACGGCGATCGAAAAGGTCACAACAAGATCGGTGACATCGCCGAACGCCCCGACCTGGGGTACGAGTAAAATACCGGCAATTACGGTTACGGCAGCAACGATGAACAGCATATTTCTCGTCGAGGCGATCTGTTTTTTCAGCAGGCTTTCTTCTTCCATAGTTGTATTTGCTATATGTTAAGGCAGCGTAACAATGATACGATAATAATTATTTTATCTATTTTTGCCCTGCAAAAAGACAATCTTTAATTAAGAGCCCATCAGGTAGTTTATGAGAAAAAACGGCTTGGGTTGCAGGACCTTTATCTTCCTTTTAAGCGCGTCCATTCCCTATTTCAGTGTTGCCCAACAGGCACCGCAAAGTAAAAAGAAAAAATTCATCAAAGAAGTTTATGCTTCATGGGGGTACAATGGTGAATTTTATACGCACAGCACGATCCATGTCTCACAGCCGGCTCTCGGCAATGACTATAATTTCGTCCATGTCAAGGCCCATGACCATCCGGGCTGGAATGAAGGCCTCTTCAGCAAGGCGCTTTCTATCCCTCAGTATAACTACCGGCTCGGATTTCTTCTCGATGAAGAAAGAGGCTGGGGCTTCGAGATCAACTTCGATCATACCAAATACATCTTTGCGGACCAGAATGTCCGGATCAAAGGTACTCTGAATAATCATCCGGTGGATACGACGGTCGCCTTTAATGAGCGAAATGGCTTCTATTACTATCTGAACAACGGGGCTAATTTTCTTCTTTTCAATGTCACCAAAAAATGGCATGTCGTCAGGACACGGAATGAAAAGGTCAAGGTCGACTTTCTGGGAAAATTCGGCATAGGCCCGGTGATCCCCCATACGCAGAACGAGCTGTTCGGTAAACCAAACGACCAGGGCTTTCAATTCGGCGGCTGGAATACAGGGCTGGAAGGATCGTTACGCGCTACCTTCTACCGGTATGCCTATCTCGAGTTCTCTAACAAGATAGACTACGCCCGTTATTCGGGGCTCAATGTCTACGATGGGAAAGCACACCAGGCCTTCGGGACTTATGAGATGATCCTGAGCATAGGGCTGGTGATCCCGACTACTTCGAAGAAGTAGAGGCAGGGTTCTTCTCGAATAGCCACCATTTACGCTTGCGCGATTTTTCACGATAGTTTTTCTTGATAAAGGTATCGATGTGCTGTGTAGCCTCGGCGATACTATCGGTCAGCAGCACCAGCGAAAGGTCCTCCCTGGAGATCGTGCCCTCGCTGGCCATATCTTCCATATAGTCGAATAGCGGCTGATAATATTCCTTTCCCAAAAGCACCAGCGGAAAACGCACCAGGGTCTTTGTTTGTACGAGGGTGAGTGTTTCAAAGAATTCATCCATGGTCCCAAAGCCGCCCGGCATGATCACAAAGGCATAGGAATACTTTACCAGCATCACCTTCCGCACAAAAAAGTGTTCAAAGGTGATCGACGTCTGTACATAAGGATTGGGTTTCTGCTCAAAAGGCAGCTTGATATTACAGCCGACCGACATGCCCCCCGCCTCGAATGCGCCCCTGTTGGCCGCCTCCATCGCACCCGGGCCGCCGCCGGTCATCGTGGTCAAACCCATGGCAGCGATCTGCCGGCCCATTTCCCGAGCCGATTGATAATGCGGATGATCTTCTTTAAACCGCGCCGAACCGAATACGGTAATACAGGGGCCTACAAAATGTAGTGTCCGGAAACCCCGGATAAACTCCCGGAAGATCTTCCAGGCAAAATGAAGCTCGTATGTACGGCTCTTGGGGCCGTCGAGAAAAACGACATCTTTAGCGGGTATTATCCGGTCTAGCTTTTCCATTATATTATTTTTCGCATCGGACGTATATTGCACCACTAATATAGCGCTTATGTCTTCACTACGCATCGTCAGCTATAACGTCAATGGTATCCGGTCGGCCATGACCAAAGGATTGATCGAATGGCTAAAGACCGATCCGGCCGACATTTTCTGCGTGCAGGAGACAAAGGCGCATAAAGACAATGTAGCCCATGCATTGTTCACGGAGCTCGGTTTCCATGACTATTGGTTCTCCGCGCGCAAAAAGGGTTATAGCGGCGTGGCAGTATTCACCAAAATAAAACCGGATCATGTAGAATATGGAACCGGACACCAGGTAAGCGATGACGAAGGCCGGGTGATACAGCTGGATTTTGGCGACCTGCGGCTGATCAATGCGTATTTCCCTTCCGGCACCGCCGGCGATGAACGCCAGGCCTACAAATATCAGTGGCTGGAGGATTTTTATACTTATCTCGAGGAGCTAAAAGAAACGCGTCCCCGGCTTGTTCTCTGCGGCGACTATAATATAGCACATAACGAGATCGACATTCACGATCCCAAAGGCAATAAGAACAATTCCGGTTTTCTGGCGGAGGAACGGGCCTGGATGGATAGATTCATGGGCGCCGGATGGGTTGACAGCTTTCGGCAGCACAATCCCGATCCGCACCATTATACGTGGTGGAGCCAGCGTTTTCCTTCGGTCCGTCTGCAGAACAAAGGCTGGCGTCTCGATTATATCAGCGTAACCGACCCTCTGAAAGCGGATATTTTGAAAGCGGCCATTTTTCCCGACGTCAAACAAAGCGATCATTGTCCCGTGTTTCTCGAGCTTTCTCATGCATGATCCGACCGCAGGGCGGTTAATGATCCGACAGCAGGGCGGTTAATGATCCGACAGCAGGGCGGTTTCCGTCATTTTAAAAAAGTCCTAATGATCGTATATAATGTCACCACCAAGGTCCGCTGGGATATCCTGGAGGCCTGGCTGACCTGGCAGCTGGAAGAACATATACCCGCAGTCCTCGCTACAGGGTGTTTCGACAGTCACCAGCTATTTCGTCTGCTGGAGCAGGACGAAGAGGAAGGTCCCACGTTCATTGTCCAATTCAACACCACTTCTTCCGAACGGTACCGGCAATTCATAACGGAATATGCTCCTGCGCTACAACAGGCGGGATGGGATCAATGGGGGGATCGGTTCATTGCTTTCCGCACGGTGATGGAATCACTATAGCACAATCGCTCATGTGTGTGCACTACTTGTGGATAAAGGCCGAAAACGGCCACCCCAGCGGCTTTCAGCATCCTGCCGTAATTCCTGCATCGTATATTTACCAACCGCTGTTCCCGCTAATCCTTGTCCGGCGCGGTTTAGCGCGGCTTGCAGTATTCGCTGCACCAGTTAAAAAAATTTTGTTGCATGCAAAAAGCGGGTATATTTGTTGCTGCTAATTAAACAAAATATCACACTATGAACAAAGCTGAATTAATCGCAAAGATTGCCGACGACGCGGGCATTACAAAAACTCAGGCGAATGCTTCCCTGGATTCTTTTGTCGAGGCTGTTACCAAAACGCTGAAAGGCAACGGAAAGGTTACCCTGGTAGGTTTCGGTACTTTCTCTGTATCCAAAAGAGCTGCCCGTAACGGTCGCAATCCTCAAACAGGTGCTGTTATCAAGATCAAGGCGAAGAAGGTAGCTAAGTTCAAAGCAGGGAAAGAATTGTCCGCCAAATTATAACGTGTCGGCTCTTAATGCTAAGGGCATAGCAAAGCTCCGCTACTCAAGGTACCGGAGCTTTCGTAACTTTAGAGGCATAACGATTTATCTATTTATTTAAACAAATTAATATGGGAAGAGGAGATAAAAAAACCAAAAAAGGTAAGATATTCAAGGGATCATTCGGCAAGAGCCGTCCCGCAAAGCCGGCAAAGAAGGCGGCTCCCGCTGCAAAAGGCAAATAACCGGCAGCTTCGTGGTCTAAGCCTTCTCGGAGGCTTGGACTATGGGGCAAGCCGCTCGATCTTCCAGGACCCGCTCTTCGTGAGCGTATATAAGAGCCGATCGTGTAGCCGGCTCGGACGCCCCTGCCAAAACTCCATGCGAACGGGTTTCAAGATATACCCGCCCCAATGCGGAGGCCGGGTGATGCTGCGGTCCGCCCATTCTTCCTGATATTTCTTTTCGTTTTCTTCCAGCCATTCCCGGCTTTCGATAGCTTCGCTTTGGGGAGAGGCCCAGGCGCCGATCCGACTGCCTTCCGGCCGGCTGTTGAAATATTCGTCGCTGATCTTTGCCGTAGTCAGCGAGATCAGCCCGCTGATGCGGACCTGGCGCTCCAACTCCTTCCAAAAAAAGACGAGCGCCGCCCGGGGGTTCTCCAGCATCTGCATTCCCTTGGCGCTATTGTAATTGGTAAAAAAGGTGAAGCCCTGTGTGTCGAAACCTTTAAGCAGCACGATCCGCGCATCAGGCATCCCATCGGCGGAAGCAGTAGCAAGCGTCATGGCGTTCGGCTCGTCGACACCGGATCTGATGGTCTCCTGCCACCACTTATCGAACTGGCTGAACGGGTCCTTTAAAGCATCTTTTTCGGAAAGCGATCGCAGCTTGTATTCCTTACGAATATCGGCAATGGTAGTTGACACGGCGATGACGGTTTTGAACTGCGAAGTTACTGAACATCGTTCACAGAACCGGGATTGGTGATCTTCGCCAGCAGATTCTCCATATCGGTGACCCGGCGGAGCTGACTTTCGATCTTCTTGTTATGCTCGGCGATCTCCTGCAGGTCGTGATTGAGCTCTTCGAGGAAAGCGGACCGTTTCTGAAACTGGACACGCTGGAAATTGGCCTCCTTAAGCTTTTCTTCCGTATCGCCAAGGATTCGGGTAAGCCGCTGGTTCTCCTCGCGGATAGAGATGTATTTCAGCTTCATCTCATCGTGTTCCTTACCCAGCTTGAAGTAAGCTTCTTTCAATCCTTCGTAATCCGTACCGCGGTTATGAGGCTGTGTGAGATAGCTCTGCAACTTTTGGAGTTTTTCCTGCAAGGTGTTGTATTCTTCATACACCTTATCGAGACGCTGGCTCATCTCTTCAGACAGCTTTTGCTGATGCCGCAGATTGCTGATCTCCGCCTCCTTTTCGACGAGGAGCGCGCCGGAGTCACGCAATTGCTCGTTGAGCTCTTCATTGACGTGCATGAGCTCCCTGTTCTTCTTCTCCGATTCTTCGACGTGGGTCGTCTGCTCCAACAGCCGCTGAATGCTGTTATTGTGCTCGATCAGCTTCTCCTGTGCGGCTTTAAGCTGGAAAAGATAATCATCGGCATAACTAGGTTGCGTTTCCCCGGGAAGCAGCTCCTCTCCTCCGATGTGCTGTTCTGCCGGCGCGAGCTTCAGCTCCATTTCTTCCAGCTGTGCGCGGAGACTCTCCAGCTCTTCATGCGCTTCTTTCAACTCCTTCCGGGTCTCATCCAGCTCGATGGTCAGGATCTGTTCGGTCTCCTGCGATTGTGAAAGCTTCTCGCGTATCTGCTGCAGGGAACGCTCCTGCATGTCCATGTCATTATAATATTTCAGCTTCCAGTTATCATTCTCATTGATACCGGCAGGCTGAGCAGGCTCGTCGATCCGCAGACTTTTTTTGGAATTCCAGAAAAAATGGATGGTGAATCCGAGAATGAGGGCGCCCAGCTCACAAATGATGATCTCTGGAAGACCC
>DASZOW010000757.1:0-17451 GCA_035550615.1 Puia sp. | reverse complement strand
AGCGTCAGATATTGTTTTACTGTTTTCTTGCTGTTGAAATCGTCTTTCAGCTTTTTATATTCGGTTTTTATCGATCGCAGGAACTCCGGTTTTTGCTCGGCGTTCAAAAGCGAGCCGACGACGGTAACGCTCCTGGATGCGTCCAGCACGTGTACTACGCCTTGTTCGAATTCGGGCGCGATCCTGACGGCCGTATGCATACGGGAGGTGGTGGCGCCGCCGATCAGGAGCGGAATGCCGAAATCCTGTCTTTTCATTTCCCGGGCCACGTGTACCATCTCATCAAGCGAAGGCGTGATCAGCCCGCTGAGGCCGATGATGTCCACTTTTTCTTTTTTCGCCGTCTCGAGGATCTTATCCGCAGGCACCATGACCCCGAGATCGATGATGTCGTACCCATTACAGCCGAGCACCACGCCGACGATGTTCTTGCCGATATCGTGTACGTCGCCTTTAACGGTGGCAAGCAGGATCTTCGCAGCGCTGCTCGAAGCGGCAACATCTGCGCCGGCAGTCCGTCTGCGTTCTTCTTTTTCCTGCTCGATATAGGGAGTAAGAATAGCCACCGACTTTTTCATGACCCGCGCGCTTTTTACGACCTGCGGGAGGAACATCTTACCGCTGCCGAAGAGATCTCCGACAACATCCATCCCCGCCATCAGCGGACCTTCGATGACGTCGAGCGGTTTGGGATATTTCAACCGGGCTTCTTCCGTGTCCGCGTCGATATAGTCGGTGATGCCGTTCACGAGGGCATGTTTCAGCCGTTCCTCGACGGTACCGCGGCGCCATGCTTCGTCTTTTACCTCTTCCTTGCCCTTGGCTTTTACCGTTTCGGCAAAAGCGAGCAGCTTATCGGTGGCTTCGGGGTTCCTGTTCAGGATCACATCTTCACAAAGATCCCGCAGTTTTGGCTCGATCTCGTCGTATACCACGAGCTGCCCGGCGTTGACGATACCCATGTCCATGCCGGCCTTGATGGCATAATAAAGGAATACGCTGTGCATGGCTTCCCGTACAGGCTCGTTTCCGCGGAAAGAAAAGGAAATATTGCTGACGCCGCCGCTGATGCGCGTCAGCGGCATCTTTTGTTTGATCTCTTTGATCGCCTCGATGAAATCGACGGCATAATTATTATGCTCTTCGATGCCGGTGGCAATGGCAAAAATATTCGGGTCGAATATGATTTCTTCCGGGGGATACCCTACTTTTTCCGTAAGGATCTTATAGGCCCTATGGCTGATGTCCACTTTCTTGCGCAGGGTGTCCGCCTGGCCGCCTTCGTCGAAGGCCATTACGATGACTGCTGCGCCATAGCTCCGGCAGACGATTGCCTGTTCGATAAATTTCTCCTCGCCTTCTTTGAGCGAGATGGAGTTCACGATACATTTTCCCTGTACACATTTCAGACCCGCCTCGATGATCGCAAACTTGGAAGAGTCGATCATTATCGGGATCTTGGCGATATCGGGTTCGGCTTGCAACAGATTCAAAAAGGTCTGCATGGCCTTTTCCCCGTCGAGCAAGGCATCGTCCATGTTGACGTCGAGGATCTGTGCGCCGTTCTCCACCTGCTGACGGGCGACGCTAAGCGCTTCCTCATATTTGTTGTCCCGGATCAGCCGGGCGAATTTCTTTGAACCGGTTACATTGGTACGCTCGCCGACGTTCACAAAATTGGTCTGGGGACGTAACACCAGGGGTTCGAGACCGGAAAGCCTGAGAAAGGGTTTTATCGAAACAACTGCCATCTTCTTAAATGAATTCGTTGGTATTTTATACTAGCTCTTTTTCTGTTACGGGGAGCGGTCTTGGTTTGACGGTCGCTACATGTTCGGCGATATGCCGGATATGGTCGGGCGTGGTGCCGCAACAGCCGCCCACGATATTGACAAATCCGTTCTCGGCCCATTCTTCGATAAAGTGGGCTGTTTGTTCGGGTTGCTCGTCATATTCGCCCATGGCGTTCGGTAACCCGGCATTAGGGTAGGCCGAAGTATAACAGGCGGCTATCTGGCTTAGCTCCTCGATATGAGAACGCATTTCCTGAGCGCCCAAGGCGCAGTTGAGCCCGATGCTCAGCGGACGGGCATGCATCACGGATACATAAAAGGCTTCCAACGTCTGACCGCTCAATGTCCGGCCGCTGGCGTCCGTGATGGTGCCGCTGATGGAGATCGGCAACTCCGGCTGCTTTATATCCCGGAAATATTTTTTGATGGCGAAAATCGCCGCCTTGGCGTTAAGCGTATCGAAGATCGTCTCCACGAGCAGGAGATCGACACCGCCCTCCACGAGACCTTTTACCTGCTCGTAGTACGCAGCCGTCACCTCATCGAAAGTAACGGCCCGGAAACCGGGGTTGTTGACGTCCGGGGAGAGCGAAAGTGTTTTGTTCATCGGTCCGATGGCGCCGGCCACAAAACGCGGTTTTTCGGGATTCCGCGCGGTATATTCGGCCGCCGCTTTTTTAGCAAGCCTTGCCGCGGCAACATTGATCTCGAATGCCAGGTCCTCCATTTTGTAGTCGGCCATGCTGATCCGTTGTGCGTTAAAAGTATTGGTCTCGATGATGTCGGCGCCTGCGTCCAGATATTGGCGATGGATGCCTTCGATGATCTCGGGCTGGGTCAGGCACAGCAGGTCGTTGTTGCCTTTGAGGTCCGATGACCAGTCCTTGAAACGTTCGCCGCGATAGTCTTTTTCCTCCAGCTTATGCCGTTGGATCATGGTCCCCATGGCCCCATCGATGATGAGGATGCGTTCTCTGAGGACGTCATGGATCGATTTTGCTTTCATGTATGTTTCCTCCTTTTTTGAGGCCGAAACATGCTCTAAATCACTAATAACGAGGGAAATAGCCGAAGAGTGGGGTATTTCTGACGTTTATTAGTTCAATTTGGGCCGCCCGGCCTGCCAGGCTGAACAATAAACAAATCCGCCTGTGCAGCTGCAAATCTACGAAAAAATTGCACAATATAAAGGTCGGCAGGCCGACGCTTATCCTCCTGCCCGGTAGTTCTCTACCGGCAACCTGTTCGTGATGCTCCGCGCCAGGGTCATCTCGTCTGCATATTCCAGCTCGCCGCCGAAGGCGATCCCCCGGGCGATCGTAGTGACCCGGACAGGAGTGTCCTGCAGCTTTTTTTGGATATAGTAGATGGTCGTATCCCCCTGAATAGTAGGATTAAGGGCAAAGATCAGCTCCTGCGTCTGTTCTTTTCGTACCCGGTTTACCAGGGTTTCGATATTCAATTGATCCGGCCCTATCCCGTCCAATGGGGAGATGATGCCACCAAGAACGTGGTAAGTGCCGTTATATTGCTGTGTGCTCTCGATGGCGATGACTTCCCGGAGGCTTTCGACGACACAGATCAACTCCTGTTTACGGAGAGAATTGGCGCAGATGGAACAGATATCCGCATCCGCCACATTGTGACAACGTTGACAAAATCTGATCTCATTGCGCATGCGGATCAGCGTCTCCCCGAACCCCTGTACGTTACTGCTATCCAGCTTCAGCAGATGCAGCACCAGCCGCAAGGCCGTTTTTTTGCCGATACCCGGCAGCCGGGCGAACTCGTTAACGGCCTGCTCCAATAAGGAAGAAGAAAATTGCATTCTGCAAAGGTACGTGGTTTCCTCGTTTACAATGTGGTATCCCAGTCATTGTCCCAGTTGGCCTTGACATTCATTTTTTTCCGGATGGTGACTACTTTTTCCGGCTGTTTTTTGTCCTTACCGAAGAATACTCCGGGGTCCCAGACGCCGTTGCGATTGGTGTCATACAGGATACGAAGCTCATATTCTCCCGGCGGGAAGAGGATCTTGCGGACCAGATGGCGGCTGTTGAAGGGATAGGAATATTTGATCTTGTCGGACTGGACAAAAAGCAGGATCGGATGACGGCTCATGTCCAGATTGTTGACCCGGACCAGTACCTCGCCATAGTCGATATCTTTCTTTGTTTTGAAGCTTAACGTGTCGTCCTTGAGCAATTTCCTTCCCAGCGAGTCCTGCCCGAAGGTCCTGGGCAGGATCAGGTGAAATTTGGTATCGGTAGGCCAGCCATAGAAAAGAGTCACGATCCTATTCGTGGTATCACGCTGATAGCGGTATTGATTGAGGGGCAGGTCCTTGAAATTTTCATCGGTAAACCTCAGCTGCGTCGAGTCGAAGACCTTTAACCCGGAAGAGAAGGTCAGCCTGAAGGTATCCAGCACGTCGAACACGCCATTGGCGACATTGCTCTGGACCTGTAGCCTGGTATCCTGTTTCTTGCTGGATTTTTTAGGTGGCGCACTCGTACTGCCCGAACCGGCAGGTTTCGTCTCGGTAGTCTCCGCATAGGCATAGAGGGTCACCGGCGGCGTATTGTTACCTATGACCACGGGGCTGTCGGCAAAGGCAAAAAGCTGGGCTTTGGAAAGATATTTGTGACTGCCGCCTTCATCCTTCAGCGCATATAGCCAATATTTGCCGGGTTTGACAAACTGAAAATGGAACCTGCCGGAAGAATCCGTCCTGGCGATATAGCGAGGGCGATCTTTGATGACGGCCGAATCGCTGTCGGTCACATGCAACATGGCAATGATAGTGCTATCGGTTTTGCCGGTGTTGGCTATCACCACATTCCCCGTGAATTCACCTTTGTCGATGACATCGCCCGTGGAATAGACATATACAAAATTCCGCAGGACGTTGCCTTCATTGACGTCTTTGATGCCTTTGCCGAAATTGAGCGAATAGGTGGTATTGGGTTGGAGCGAATCCTTGAGGCGGATGGTAACGACTTTTAGCTTGGTGTCTACGATGGGGTCTATCTTGGGTACCGGGGAGACCAAGAGCTCCGTCCGGATATCCTTGCCGTCGATGTATTCGGAAAAGTTCAGGACGATCTTCTTCTCGCCAAAGTGTTTAACCGAATCTACGGGTAAGGCGGATACCAGTCGGGGCGGGATCGTGTCTTTGGGGCCGCCGGAAGGCGGTACGATGTTCGCGCAGCCGGAAAAGCCAAAGGCGCCACAGATAAGCAGAAAGCAAAATACGAGACCGGTTTGGACCTTCATTTTGCAAACATAATGGGTGTAGGCGACAAAAAAATGTTATTTATACGTTCAAAGCGGACCCGGCTGGGGCTCTTCCTCCCCCTCCTCTTCGCTGATCTCGTGCAGTGCAATGGCCAGATCGTTGGTCTTGACGAAATTGCACCAATGGCAATCCGGTTTGCCGCAGCCGGTATAGAACTCCCGGTTTTGGATCTTATGCCAGGTCTGGATGATCTGTTGGGTGACAGTGGTCGTGTCTTCAGGTGTGATCATTATCTTGATCTTCCGATATTCTTTCTTTTTGTCGGGCTCTACAAAATCGAACTCGGTACTGGAGACCTTCCACTCCTTTTGTTCGTAGCCATCGACCAGGATCTTATAAAAAACGGCCTGGCGCCAGTAATCGCCGCCGTTAGGGTCTTTTTCGCCTGGCGCCAGCAGCTTTTCCCTCGCTTTGTCGACATCGCCCGTCTTATAGTCCACTACATTCACCTCTTTTCCCTGGAATTCCAGCTTGTCCAGCTTTCCCTTTAGCGGCACACCTTTGACGATCACATTGCGGATATTTCTTTCTACCGCTACGACCTTATTCCATTGCCCGAGATATTTTTCGTAATAGTTGCTCAGGACTTCCAGTCCATATTCCATCCTTCTCGCAAAGGCTTCGCGGGTAAAGATCTCCCGGTGACGCCGCATATACCATTCGAAATCGGCCAGCATCTCCTGCCGCGAGGGGAACTGTTCCCGGGGATGTTCTCTCATTTTTTCGAAGAGCCTTTGCAGCGCATAGTGTACGGCGCTGCCGAATTCCGTGGCTTCATTCTTCGGGCTGGGGATGCGTACCAGGTTGCGGTAGTAGAATTCCAGCGGACATTTCAGATAGTTATTCAGCGCCGTTACGTTCATCACGAATTTCTCCAGCGTACGGCCGATGAAATCTTCCTCCGCGGCCTGGATCTCGGGGGAGATGGCGTCCTGGAAGGGCAACGCGTCGAAATCCGCCTGTTCCTCCACGGGAATATTTATTTTTTCAAAAGGGAGGTGATAGTGGTCCATGATCTCGGCGATAAACATGGAGGGCTCCAGCTCTTTTCCGTCATCGCGATAACGCGAATAGGAGATGAACAGATGTAGTTCGACCCTCGTAAGGGCTACATAAAAAAGACGGCGCAGCTCCTCGTTGCCGGAACCGTCGGTAGCGCCGGAAGAGAACAGGTTGTCGGGGTACTTATAGCCCCCGCCCGGCTTGCGTTTCTTTTCCCAGGTAGCGGCATTCGCCCCCGCAAAAAAGACATATTCGAATTCCAGACCCTTGCTGCCATGAGCGGTCAGGAGATTGACGGCCTTGTCGGTGCCGGAGACTTTTACGAGGGGTAGGGGAAGACCGTTTGTTTTCATCAGATCCACGATCTGGATCAGCTGTTCGAGACCCAGATCCGGGTCTCTTCTGGATTCTTCCTTGACGAAATCGAACAATGCGGTCAGCACCTGCATCTGCCAGATCTTATCGGGGCTGCTGATGATCGATGCCAGGATACCCGTATCGCGGATGCAATTCTCGAACAGGCCCTGCAGCGTAAGATTAGCGGCGTCGGCGATCAGCTTTTCCAGCATCCTGCTTGCCTTTTTCAGAGGTTCGGGCAGACCGGGGTCGAACAGATCACGGGCCGGACGGTGTGCTTTTTCATATAACAACCGCCGGATCGACGTACGCTGATCTCCGAACTGTCTGTCGGCAACTTCCACCGATAGTTTTGCGATCTCGATCGGGGCGATCCCGAAGAACTTGAAATGCAGGATCTCGAAAAGCATTTCATCCCCGCCATAAGGAGCGTCGTGTTCCGCCGCCAGATAGCGCAGGACCAGCAAGATCTGTTGCACCAGCGGGACCGTAAAAAGATCCAGGTTTCGTTTGCTATAGACCGGGATATTCTTTAGCTGCAGGAAACGGGACAGCTCCTCGCCATATTTATTTTCTTTATAAATAATAGCGATACGGCCGGGGTTCACGCCTTCGGCTACCAGTTTCTCCACTTGCAGCGTAATACCGGTCATCTCCTGTCTTGGGCTCAGGTATTCGTGCAGCTGCGGCGGGTAATGCATCTGGCTCGTCCTCGGATGGCTTGCCACAAGATGTTTGGAAAGTCCCGGTATCTGCGCGACCAGCCTCTCCTGATTTCGTTCTATCAGGACCCGGGAGATATCCAGGATGGGTTGCGTGGATCGGTAATTATCGGTGAGAACCACTGTAAGCAGGTCTTTTGCATATTGATGCGCAAAATCCAGCATATTCTCGACATTGGCTCCCTGGAACCGGTAGATGCTCTGATCATCATCGCCGACCACAAAAACGTTGGGCTTGTCCCAGAAGCTGATCAGCAGGGTGATCAACCGGTTTTGGGTACCGCTGGTATCTTGATATTCATCGACCAGGATATATTGATAGCGTTCCTGGTAGGATAACAGCAGTGGGTTGTTTTCTTCAAAAGCGAGCAGCACCCAATTGATCATGTCGTCGAAGTCATAGCGGTTATGCTTTTGCATCAGCTGCTGATAGCGATCGAATTCGCCTACCGCGGCCCTTAATTTTTCCATCCGCTCCTTTTCTTCCGCTATCTTGTCGGTACGGACATCACCCTTTTTGAATTCGCGGGTCGCTCTTTTGGCGATATATTCTTCCCGGGCCGATAATGACTCCAGATATCCATCGATCTTTTGGTTGATGAAGATGGGGGACCATCCTTCCCGCTTCATGGTGCTGAACAAGTTTTGCAGATTCGTCATTTCGAAATAGACGTCCCCGCGGTATCGCTTCAACGGATGGTTTTTAGGGAATCCGTCGATCAGCGTTTTGAATAGCTGGATGCGTTCGAGATCCGAGATCGGGTCGAGAGCGGTTTTTTCAAAAAGAGCCAGGTTTTCCTGGATGATATCGTTGCAAAACGAGTGGAAGGTGTGGATATTGACCTTATAGGCATCGGGTCCGATAAAGGACAGCAGCCGCCGGCGCATGGCGATGGTCCCGGCGTCGGTATAGGTCAGACAGAGGATATTTTGCGGGAGCGCATCGGTATCCAGAAGGATCTTGCCGATCCGGGCAGCCAGGATCTGCGTCTTACCTGTTCCCGGCCCGGCGATAACCATTACAGGGCCTTCTGTGGTATCTACGGCAAGACGCTGCCGTTCATTTAAGTGCTGATATTCCTGCAGGAAATGCTGCCTTAACTTCTCCCGATTAATGGACATGCAATAAAGGTACGAATGTTCCCATTTCTGCCGGATCGCATAAGATTTCCACATCTTTCCCGTTTTAGTAAATACCCAAAGGCCTGAATGTCAGCAGTAAACGATAAGCGTTAACCCTTATTTTGGCGCAGAGCCGGTCCCTAAATAGGAAAAAACAGGCAGAATGGATTGGAAAATGTCTAAATATGGGAATAAATTCGCCAATTCAACGTTAGAACCTTATCCTATATAAACGCAGATATGAAAAACCATCATTCCTTTAAAGTCTTTATTGTTGAAGATGATGTTTGGTATGGCTCTATGCTTCAACATTATCTTTCTTTGAATCCGGAGTACGAGGTTAAACGATTCGAGTCCCCCCGCGATTTTTTTGCCGCTTTACATGAGAATCCGGAAGTAGTCACGCTGGACTATTCGCTTCCCGATTGCGATGGGGCAGAGGTCCTGAAAAAGATCAAGGAGCACAATCCGGACATCCGGGTCATCGTGATCTCGGGTCAGGAGGACGTGGCGACAGCCATCAATCTGCTTAAGAACGGGGCATTCGACTATATCGTAAAGGATGATGATACCAAGGACCGCCTCTGGAATAGCATTCTCCATCTGCGGGAGATCAGCAGCCTCAAACAGGAGGTAGAGACGCTGAAAAGCCAGGTAGGCAGGAAATACGATTTCTCCCAGATGATCATAGGTAAGAGCGATCAGATAATGAAGGTGTTCTCCATGATCGAGAAGGCATCGAAGACCAATATCACGGTCTCGGTCACCGGTGAAACGGGTTCTGGTAAAGAAATGATCGCCAAGGCGATACACTATAATTCCGACCGGCATAAACTGCCGTTTGTGGCGGTCAACGTAGCCGCTATCCCACGTGATCTCATCGAGAGCGAATTGTTCGGCCACGAAAAAGGCGCATTTACGGGGGCGGTCACCCGGCGCATAGGTAAATTTGAAGAGGCCGATAAGGGGACGTTGTTCCTGGATGAGATCGGCGAGCTGGATATCAATCTGCAGGCAAAACTGCTGCGGGTATTGCAGGAAAGGGAGATCACCCGCATAGGTAGCAATACAGTCACGAAGATCGATGTGCGCATTGTGGTAGCCACCCATAAGAACCTGCTGGAAGAAGTCAAGAACAAGACGTTCCGGGAAGACCTTTATTACCGGTTGATCGGTCTGCCGATCTCCCTGCCGCCGTTGCGGGAAAGAGGCAATGATATCCTGATCCTTTCGAAACATTTTATCGATGGGTTCTGTAAAGAGAACCGGTTGGAGAAAAAGACCCTTTCGCCGGAAGCGCAGCAAAAGCTGCTGCAGTATCCGTTTCCCGGTAATGTGCGGGAATTGAAATCAGTGGTGGAGCTGGCCTCTGTGATGGCGGACGGGGAGGTGATACAAGCGGAGCATATTACGCTCAATACTTCGGCAAGCATCGCCGATCTTTTGAATAAAGAAATGACCCTTAAAGAATTCGAGATACAGATCTTGCAGCACTATTTAGATAAATACGACAAGGATGTTCTGCTCGTAGCGAAAAAGCTGGATGTCGGTAAATCGACGCTTTATCGCATGATCCAGAACGGGGAACTAAAGATGAAGTAAAATGGGGCCCAGCCCAAGGGATATGCATTTAGAGAGCCACTTTTTTGAGGAGATCCTCGACAAGGTTCCGGCGGAAATTATCGTAGCGGATGCGGGATATCGTTTCCTGTATGCGAACAACAACGCCATTCCCGACCAGCATCTCAGGGAGTGGATGATCGGTAAGACCAATGAGGAATTTTGTCAGTATGCCGGTCGTCCGGCCGCTCAGGCGAGGGCCCGCCGGATGGTCTTTGAAAAGGCCCGGCGCACACGAAGGGTGGTGGAATGGCAGGAGTCGGCAAAGGATCAGGACGGCATGGTGCAACATTTTCTGCATCGGATATACCCGAACTTTGATGATGCGGGCCAGTTCCAGAGTGTTATCATCTATGTCGTCCGTATTACGGAGACGCAGGAATTCGAGGAAAAAGTCAAGCTCAGCGAAAAAAGATATCGTGATCTATTCAATCATAGCCAGGCGCTTATATGCACCCATGATATGGATGGCAAGCTGCTGACGGTAAACCCGGCTATCTGCCGGGTGTTGGGTTATAAGGAGGAGGAGATGGTGGGCCACAATATCCGGGAGATCATTCCAGAAAAACATCAACAGGCATTCGAGGAGGATTATATAAAGACTATCAGGGAAAGCGAAAGCGCCGTCAGCGGCGAATTCTGTGTCATCAGCAAAAGTGGCGGAGCGATCTATCTTTTATACAAGAACTTCCGCATGTCGGAACCCGGGATGGATCCTTATGTCATCGGTTTTGCCCATGATATCACGGACAGGATCAAGATGGAGAAGGAGCTTCGGCTGACCAAGCAATTGACGGATGAGATCGCCAAGGCCAAAGAATCTTTTTTGGCGCACATGAGCCATGAGATCAGGACCCCGATGAATGGGATCCTTGGGATCGCCAGCCTGCTGAACAAGACTCAGCTCGACGCGCAGCAGCGGAATTATCTTCAGCTGATACAGGACTCGGCCAATAACCTGCTGGTCATTGTCAACGATATTCTCGATCTGGAGAAGATCGTGGCAGGTAAATTGCAGCTGGAGCGGATCCCGTTCAAGATAGTGGATAAGATAGCAACTACCATTCAGAGTTTCATCTACCGTGCAGAGGAAAAGGAGCTTGGACTGGTGTTCCAGAATTCCATTCCTGCCGATCTGGTGGTGGAAGGTGATCCATACCGGCTGAGTCAGGTGCTGAACAACATTCTCAGTAATGCCCTGAAGTTTACGGATGAAGGGCACATCAATATCGCCACGGGGATCATCGCCCGGAATGAAGAGGGTATCGTGATAGAGATCGTCATACAGGACACCGGTATCGGGATCGGCAAAGAACGATTGCGGACCATTTTTGAACCTTTTGAGCAGGCTGATGCCACCATTTCACGGAAGTATGGAGGCACGGGTCTTGGACTGGCCATTAGCAAGAACATGATAGAGATGCAGCATGGTGAGTTGTTGGTATCGAGTGAAGAGGGCAAGGGGTCGGCCTTTACAATACGCATCCCCTATCATCTAAGTGTTGAAGCTATGCAGGAAAATGAAGTTAGCCAGGAGATCGATTTTAAAAGCCTTGGACATAGAAAGGTGTTGGTAGCGGAAGATGTGGAGCTGAACCAATATCTTGCGCGGCATATTTTGGAATCCTGGGATTTTGAGGTGGTCATTGTCGGCAATGGCCGCGAAGCCGTCGAAACCATGGAACAGTCCCATTTTGATTGTATCCTGATGGACGTACAGATGCCGGAGATGGATGGGATCGAAGCCACGCAGCGGATCCGCCGGTTCGCCGATCCGGTAAAGGCAAACGTCCCTATAATAGCACTGACTGCAAACGCATTGAAAGGCGATAGCGAGAAATATCTGGCCGCAGGGATGACCGACTATCTCGCTAAGCCGTTTGACGAGGCCAGGCTTTTCCGCGTCATTTCCCGTAATTTGCCGCGGCTGGAAGAGCCGGTAGATTCGGCCATTGTAAAGCAGACGACTGCTAATGCTGCATCTTCTTCTGAAATTTCCCTTAAAAACAACAATAATATGCCAGTCGAGAATTCAAGGCTATATGATCTTTCCATGGTTCAGTCGGTGTCAGGCGGTGACGAAGGGTTTATAAAAAAAATGGTTGCCCTTTTCATCGAGACAGTACCGCAAAATGTACAGGAGTTGAAGAATGCCGTTCAGGCAGAGAATTGGGAGCTGGTGGGCAAGACCGCGCATAAGCTGAAGTCGACCATCGATTCCATGGGCATCAAGTCCATCCGGCAGGAGATAAGGACTGTCGAGGCCAATGCCCGGCAGCAGGAGTCCTTACAGGAGATCCCTGCCCTCGTAACGAATATCGATTCCGTGATCCGGGAATGCATCGGGCAGCTGCAAACCGAAGTCCTCAAGTGATCACGGGGCCATTCCCAGGGTCAGTCGAAAATTCCCATTCTGAGAGCGCCGGACCCTGGGGTCCTCCAAAATAACATTGACAACCAACAAAATAAGCTGGTTTTTTTTCTGGCACCATTTTCCATGGTCTATATCCGCAATAGCCATAAACCATGGAATTCAATCAACAGCCTGTTATCTTTGTCGTGGAGGATAACATCATCTATCAAAGCCTTATCGCTAAGGAGCTGGAATCACTCAGCAGCAACATTCATTTTTATACCAATGGGGAGTCCTGTGTTTCCGAACTGGACAAACATCCGTCCGTTATCGTCCTGGATTACAATCTGGATGGGAAAATGAATGGTCTGGATACGTTGCAGCGGGTACGGGATATCGATCCTGATGTATATGTGATCTTATTTTCCAGCCAGAAGGGGTTGAATACCAAAGAAGTGTTTTTGCAATATGGCAGTTTTGATTTCCTCGAAAAGAACAGTCTTTCCTTACGAACGCTCCGGCAGATGGTAGATTGCGTAACCTCGCCCGGCAGCAAATCTCTCGGTAATTAATACGGTCCCTCCCTTACCCCGGGCTCCCTGTTCTTGTCTCCTTCTTACCCCGGGATGCGCGAGATATATTTTTCGATTTGTTTGATCTGGTCTACGATCTGGGGAGTAGTAGGTTTCAGCGCTTTGGCCTTACGGAAGAAATCCTTGGCGGCGCGGAACTCGCGTTTCGTCATCATGATAGAGCAGAGCTGCAGGAAGGCCGCGGCCTGATTTTCTTTGTCGGGGAGCCCTTTGCGGATGGCCTGGCGGATATAGCTTTCTGCTTGTTTGATATCGTTCTTTTGCATCGACAGCATGCCCATCTGCAGGAGGCTCGCGCCTTCCGCTTCCTTCATAGGCATCCCGAGATCCAGGCCCTTTTTCATATTCTTTTCCGCTCCGCTGAAATCCTGCTTCATCATGGCGATCTGTCCTTTGAGCGTGAAATAGACAGACCGGATCGGCTTATACAGCAGGTTTGGGAATTTTACGGAGTTCAGGACCTTTTCTGCGGCATCCATGTCGCCGGCTTCCATATGTTCCTGGATCAGCCGGAGCGGGCCGAAAAAGAAATAGCCAAAAAGCATGATCACCGCGATCAGATAGGCCAGAAAAGCTGGCCAGAAGCCGGCATAGACGTTGGTCAGGATACCGATGATCAGGAACGCAATGGCTATATGGGGACGATATTTGATGAGGAGGTTGTAAAACTTCATAGTCCTGCTTGTTTTACCCCGGGAGTTTTTCCCGGAGTGGGTGTTTTACCCCGGTATTTGTCCGGGGCATGTATTATCCCAGCCTTTTCCCGGCGGGGTGTGCAAAGATAGGGCTACGAGGGCCGGTCCTCAAAATTTATCATCGTTGACCTCGATCCAGTAACCGTCGGGGTCCTGCAGATAGATCTGTTTGACCTTGTCCGGCCGTAGCTGCGGGGTCTTGCTGTTTTGGGCCCAGTCGCCATATTTGACGTGGGATGCATCCAGATGCCGGGTAAATGCAGTCATGTCGGGAACGCTGAAAGCGAGATGAATACTGATATCGTGCGGGATGTCCTGTTTGGCGCCGGAGACCACATGCAGCTGACCATGTTCCGAGATCCTGAACCAGACATGCCTGCCGTCATGGAAAGGCTCTGAAATGCGTTTGAGCTCCATGACGTTTTCGTAAAAATTAGCGGCGCGGTCGAGGTCGGTGACGAAGATCGTCTGGTGGCTGAAGTGCGGGGCCTGGCCTTGCGCCTGCGCGCAGCTGCTAAGGGCCAGCAATAACGGCAAAGCTAATGCTGGTATGGATCGGTTCATGATGTCGGGTTTTGAAGGGTTTAAAATAAGCTTTTCCGGCTGGCTAAAAAAAAATGCCTTATTTTTGCGACCCTTGCCCGAAGCCTCCTGGCCCCGTGGCCCCTGCAGCGCCCGATTTCGGCCCGCACGCCCCGGCCTCGGCTCCGCCGGCGCCGGTCCCGTAGTTCAATGGATAGAATAGAAGTTTCCTAAACTTTTGATACAGGTTCGATTCCTGTCGGGACTACACCCTCCTTCAACCCGCTGCCGATCAGTGGGTTGATTTTTTCCGATTTTTCGCTCGGTTTGTAAATTGTTCACTGACAAAATCAACGTAGTTCGATTCCCGTTGAGTCAAATCAGCGCCACAACAATCCAATTATTCCACATCAGGGTCAAGCCGAAACATTATATCGGTCCGTAAAACATATTTTGTCCCTTTTTTGACTGAGCTTCCTTCATGTTCCAGGTCATGAAGAAAAATTAGGGCTGTTCCTTGCTTTGGCTTAATTGTTTGGGTAACAAATGTGGTTTCGCCGCCTTCATAGTTGTCGTTCAGATAAATCATGAACGTAAAATAACTCGCTTCCATTTCGTTTCGAATAAAACTCTGGTCTCTATGTCGCTTAAATTCCTGACCCACTTGGTATTTATAGAATCGAAACAGTTCGTTTAAGTCCGATTGCTATGCTATTGCCAATTTTCTCGGGGGCGTATTGCTTTAATTGTTGCCAAAGTTTCTCTGCAAGGTTCAAGTCTTCGTACAATACCCGATTATTGTTCCGAACAGCTTCGAAAATTATTTGTCCTTTTTCTGTGTCAATTGTTGCAGGTTGATAACCAACATCCTCACTTGCTTTAATAAAATGTTCACATTCCTGCTGTGTCCAGAAACCGTCAATTGTAAATATATTATTTGTTAACTTAATCAGTTGCATGTGTCTCTCGTTCCTTTTATCAAGTTCCATAGAAAACGCTAATATCATTGTTTGACTGCACTGCATTTCAACGCTTTTTTCTTCTCGGGGGTAAACATAGGTAAAACTTGCCATTCGGATGTTTGCCAAATGGAAAAAGTTGTAAAAATATCCGACTATAATCTTCGGTTAAGTCTTATACAGCCAAGGCCAATTTTAATTTCCTATAGGGTCTTTGGCACAGTCTTGGCAATCGGCAATAACAATCTCTTAACCAAACCCTAAAAAGAATGATTAACTTCCTGAAAACCAGATGGTTTGATATTGGCGCCGTCATGGCCTTTGTTATCTTAAAAGGAGTTCTCCTTAATGCCAGTCGCATGGGTAGCGTTCAATCGTTATTATGGCTCGCATTTGCTGCTCTTCTTCTTTTTCAAGCTGAAAAGTATCACTGGCCAGGATCTTATCCTGAATGGCTTAACAAGATCTCAAACAAAGGCGCCGCCGTCCGGACACCTTTGTCTGCCCAATCCGATTTTGTCATTAATGTATTGGTAGAATGGACGACCTTTATCGTTGCCGCTATACTGGCAGAAGATGCAATTTGGCTGGGAATAGGTGTTATGATATTCTGTTTCGGTAGCCTTGTCAAGCATTGCTTTTATTATAACTTCAAAGCTAAGTCCAGATATAATCCCGGCATGCTAACGTCCATCGTTTGCTTTCTGCCTGTATCGGTCTTTTTCTTCGTCGAGATTATAAGAGAGGGGAAAGCCGATGTCACGGATTACCTGGTGGGATTGCTCCTGGGTATATTGTTCACCCTAATAACCTCGGTAGCGGTCATCAACTGGATAAAAAGCCGGCATTTCCGCAGCTTCATGCCCCGGCGTTTATAGAAGGAAACGTAATGTCCGGCTGTCTGTTCTCTGCAGACTTTTGTAAATTTGAGAAGTAAAACAATTCATTATGGTCAAGAAATATTGTTGCTTAGCTTTTCTAATTTGCAGCTTATCACTCCTGGCAACCATGTCTGGCTTTGCCCAATCGAAGATGTTGTCAAAGGGAGATGCAGCGCCTGTATTTACTGCCCAGGCCAGTCTGGCTGGGAATGCATTTGATTTTTCATTGAAAAACGCCCTTGCCAAGGGTCCCGTAGTGGTCTATTTCTATCCCTCTGCCTATACCGGCGGCTGTGATATAGAAGCACATACCTTCGCTGAACTCAAGGATAAATTTACAGCAGCGGGAGCTACTATTATCGGGGTATCTGCAGACGATATTCAGCGGCTGAATTCATTTTCTTCCGATCCGAATTATTGTGCAGGTAAGTTTCCCGTCGCGTCAGACCCCGAAGGCCGAATTGCAGCGACTTACGGCCTGACAATATCAGCTGCAAGATCCGGAATTAAAGACGTACGTGGCCAGGACCTGACACACGGCTTCATACCGAGAACCACTTTTGTCATTGGTAAAGACGATAAAATTGTAGCGGTCTTTTCATCGGCAATCGATCATATTTCACCCGCCGACCATGTTGAAAAGTCGCTGGCGATTGTGAAAGCACTATAAAGCATCGCATGGCAAATAGCTGAAGGCCAGGAAATCCTCTCATCGGTAAAATAAAGCGCTCCAAACTAAAAACATGGCCTGGACAGATAATATTCTGCTTATTTTAGGTGTATGAAAATGGCCTATTCTCTTTTTTGTCTCCTGGTGATTTTCCCATTCACTCTATTCGCCCAGGAAAGAACGATTGTCATAAGAAAAAATGTTCCGCTGGATTCTATCCAGCTTAGCGACCCCTGCATCCTGGCAGATGCTAAAACCGCTATGTACTATATGACCGGTACCGGCGGGAGGCTCTGGAAAAGCAAAGACCTTAGATTTTGGGACGGCCCTTTCCAGGTCGTAAGGACAGATCCGCAGTCATGGATGGGGCCTCATCCAATGATCTGGGCAGCCGAACTCCATGAATACAAGGGCAAATACTATTACTTTGCGACATTCACGAATCGTGACATAAAGATCGATACGGTAAAAGGAAATATTTTGGAACGCCGGGCATCTCACATCCTTGTGAGCGATCATCCCGATGGGCCCTATGTGCCGATGCAGGACGCCACCTATTTGCCTGCCAACAAATCGACCCTGGACGGGACCTTCTGGGTTGATTCGGACGGAAAGCCATATTTGATATACTGCCATGAATGGTTGCAGAACTGGGATGGAACTATCGAGAAAATTGAACTAAAACCCGATCTGAGCGGATCAATAGGAACGGGAACCGTGTTATTCCGTGCCAGTAGTTCTCCCTGGAGCCGGGAAAAGGATGAAAATGGAAATATCCGTCCCAATAAAGTGACGGACGGTCCTTACGTTTTCCGCACCCGGACCGGCCGTCTCGGAATGCTCTGGACCAGTTGGGTATATGAT
>DASZOW010000756.1:0-3796 GCA_035550615.1 Puia sp. | reverse complement strand
GACCTCCCCGACAAAGAGAGCATAGAAGAGCTGCTGCTTTGGTTGCACACCCGTCGCCTTAACCGCCCGCTCCATACCGATCATCTCGCCGGCCAGTTCGACCGCGCAGCCTCGTATACGGATATCGCCAGCGGCTTGTTGGCTATCCCCTTTCATCCCGACCAGGAAAAATACCTGCTCCTGTTCCGGCCGGAGGTCAAACAGGAGATCCAGTGGGGCGGTGACCCCGGCGGCAGGATCGTCTTCGAAAAGGACGGCCTGAACTATCATCCCCGGAATTCATTCAAAATATGGCGACAGATCGTAGACGGAACCTCGCTTCCCTGGCGGGAAGAAGACCTCATGGCCGCCGAAACGCTTCGAAGCTTTTTATATGAGTACACGAGCAAACAAATATAACCACTATATCGTCGCCATCGGCGCCTCGGCAGGCGGACTCGAAGCCATTCACGAGTTCTTCGATAGCATGCCCGAGACTCCTTATACGTCGTTCATCGTCATCCAGCACCTGTCGCCGGACTATAAAAGTCTGCTGGTGGAACTCGTAGCCCGCCACACGGACATGAAAGTATACGAAGCCACCGACCACCAGGAGATAGAGCGGAAATGTATCTACGTCATCCCGAACACCAAGCTCATCACCATCCAGAAGAATCGGCTTCGCCTTACGGAAAAAAAGAACCTTAAATTACCTAATAATGCCGTCGATGTATTCCTGTATTCCCTGGCCAAAGAAAGAAAAGAAAAAGCCATCGCCGTCATCCTCTCGGGCACCGGGACCGACGGCACCAAAGGCACCGAAGCCATAAAAAGAGAAGGCGGCCTGGTCATCGTACAAGACCCCTCCACAGCCAAATTCGACGGCATGCCCAATAGCGTCATCGCCGCCGGCAACGCGGACTATGTCCTCCCACCCCCAGCCATCTACAGCGAGATCATGCACTATATCTCTCCACCCCCGGCCTACCTCTATGGAAACGAAAAAAAAGACGATCAATTCCTCAAAACGGTCTTCGACCTCATCAGCGGCGAATCCGGCGTGGAATTCCATTATTACAAAACGCCTACGATCCTCCGCCGCATCAACAAACGCATGATGCAGGGCAACTTCTCCCATCCGGATAAATATATCACCTTTCTCCAGACGAATCGCGACGAGGTCAAACAGCTGGGCCAGGACTTTCTCATCGGCGTCACCCGCTTCTTCCGCGACCCGGAAGCCTTCGAAGTCCTGCGGGAAAAAGTCATACCCGCCATCATCGCGAACAAAGACGAAGACGATACCATCAAGGTCTGGGTCACCGCATGCAGCACCGGGGAAGAAGCCTATAGCATCGCCATGCTCATAGACGAAGTGCTGGAAAAAACAACCAAAAACCTAACCGTCAAACTCTTTGCCTCCGACATAGACTCGGAAGCCATTCAATTTGCCTCGGCCGGGGAATACCCCTCCTCTATAGAAAAGGACATCGAACCCCGCCTCCTCCGCAAATATTTTACCCGCAATGGCAAGACCTATACGATCGTACCCCGGATCCGCAAACAGATCGTCTTCGCCAAACATAACATCATCAAAGATCCGCCATTCATAAAGAACGATCTGATCAGCTGCCGGAACATGCTGATCTATATCAGTCCATCGATGCAGCAACGCATCTTTTCACTGCTCCTCTTCGCCGCCGGCAAGGACGGCCACATTTTCCTCGGGCCCACGGAAAACTCCTCTCTTATAAAAAAAGACGTGCAGGAGATCAGCGCCCGCTGGAAGATCTATCGCAAAACAGCCGAATCGAAAGCGGCATACTATTTCCAGCAGACACTATCCGAGTCTTATTCCACCCGCAGGGCCAAAGAGGCCCGGGCCGCCGGCCTGCCAAAAGACACGCGCGGTCAAAGCCTGCTCTGGGAAGATTTCAAACAGGTATTGATGAACGATCTCACCTACGTCGTCCTCTATATCGACGCGAATTTCGAGATCCGTGAGATCATCGGCCCTTATGAAAAATTCCTCGCCCTGCCGAGGCGCCAGCTGCATCTGAACCTGCTCCGGATGGTGCCCTCCACCATCTCCATTCTCCTGAGCGCCGAGATCCGAAAAGCGCAAAAGACCGGCGCCAAAATTCACCTTCGGAATATCCGCTATCGCAAAGACGAAAACATGGTCTCACTGGAGATCTTCATCCGCGCCGGCGACCCGGGATCAGGTATCGCCGCCGCCAACCCGCATACCATGATCGTCCTGCGTGAACTGTCGGTAGAAGAACCGCCCGCCGCCGGCAATGGCAATGGCAACGGCAACGGCCACCACAACGGCCACGGACATCAGGAAGACTTCCACCAGCAAGAGGAATATGTCCGCGCACTCGAATCGGAGCTCAACGAGACAAAGAACCAGCTGCAGCTGACAATCGAAGACCTCGAAACAACCAACGAAGAGCTCCAGTCCACTAACGAAGAACTCCTTTCCGCCAACGAAGAATTGCAAAGCTCCAATGAAGAGCTCCAATCGCTCAACGAAGAGCTCATCACACTCAACACCGAACACCAGCTCAAGATCAAAGAGCTGTACGAGGCCAACGACGACCTCAATAACTATTTCCGCAGCACGGATATCGCCCAGGTCTTCCTCGATTCTCAATTGCGCATCCGCAGGTTCAACCCGGCCTCTATCAAGATGATCAATTTCATCGATGCGGATATGGGCCGCCCATTGACGCATATCTCCAACAATATCCGCTCCGAATCGCTCCTCGATGATGTCCAGACCGTCCTGAAGAACGCCCGCCCCCTGGAAAAAGAGATCCAGCTGGTCAGCGGCAAGAACATGCTCATGCGGATCATGCCCTACCTGACCCATGACAATAAAAACGATGGCGTCATTATCGCCTTCATCGATATCACCGCGATCACCGACCTGAACAATATCATCCGCGGCGTCTTCAATAGCAGCGCCAACGCCATCTTCGCCTTCCAGGCCCAAAGGGATATCGAAGATCGCATCATCGACTTCAGACTCCTTTCAAGCAACTACGCCGCCAACGCCATGGTCCGCCGCTCCAATGACGACCTTAAAGGCATCTCGCTGAAAAAGGACCTGCCCTCACTCACCGACAACGATCTCCTCTCCCGCTATATGTCCGTAGTCCAGGGGGGAAAGAACTATCACGGCGTCCTCCGCGGCCGCGAGGATGGAAAATGGTATGAGGTCACAGTAGTAAAAATGATGGATGGCTTCGTAGCCACCTTTGCCAATGTCTCTGAACGCAAACAAGCCGAAGAACGGCTGCGCGCCAATTACATGGAACTCGTCTCCGCTCGCGAGACGCTGAAAAAACTGAATATCGAGCTCGAAGACAAGGTCGTGGAAAGAACCCGCGCCCTCGCCCTCAGCGAAGAACGCTTCCGCCTCGTATCCCGTGTCACCAACGATGCGCTTTGGGACTGGGATTTTGTCAATAACAAGGTCTGGTGGAGCGACACGTTTTACAATCAGTTCGGCTACGAACAACAAGCCACCGTCCTCGACCGCAACGGCTGGCTTCAAAAGATCCACCCACAGGACCAGGCCGATGCTACCAGCAGCATCTATAACGCCATCAATACCCGCCAGTCGCAATGGAGCCGCGAATACCGCTTCCGTAAAGAGGACGGCGAATACGCAAATGTGCTGGACCGGGCCTATATCCTCCACGACGATAACGGCACTCCCTACCGGATGCTGGGCTCCATGCTCGATATCACCGATCTCAAAAAGGCGGAATATGAACTGTCTCAGGCAAAACATGCCCTCGAAGTC